>JAPLDP010000033.1 GCA_026391695.1 Bacteroidota bacterium | reverse complement strand
AACCCTCCCGCTCATTCTCGAGGTAATGAAACAATTTTCCAGGCAGAAATACTCCTGGCTTAACAATATGAATGTTACCTTTGAGGGAGCTTCCTACTCGTAAAATACGGGTGGTTGTTTACCGTGAAAATCTATGTTAATCTTATATTTGCTATACTCCAAGTAACAAAAGACTTAAAACCCTAATACAATCGCTACGCGATAAATCCCAAATACCAGGCACCAAATTGAGCGAAGCGAAGCTGAGCGAAATCCCGATCCCGTCGGGATCCCAAATAAATTCCAAATCACAAAATCCAAATTACCAAACAGTTTGAATATTGAAATTTGAAAATTGTGATTTATTTTGAGTTTGGGTTTTGGATTTTAGAATTTATAAAGCCTTTATTGTCATAATAACTGCCACAATCAGCGCCGCCACTGCCAGCAGAATGATAAACACCTTTCGTTCACCTTTGATCTTTTGTTCAAGAGCAGTGACTTTTTCTTTTGCTAATGGGTCATCAGGTTTAACTTCAAGGGCTTTTTTGTACCATGTTAATGCATGGCGGTATATTTCAATCTTATAAAAGTCATCACCGTGCTTTAGATAGTCCTGGAATATGACCTCTTCCTGGCTCGGATTAGTTGTGTCGACATTGATTTCCATGACAATGAAGTTTTAGCCAGGCCAAGATAAGTAAAATTCCAATGCAATTAGCAATGACTATTTCATTCAGGTTTTTAATAGGGATAGTCATTAAATTGTCACTAATAAAATGATTTTCAGATACAGAAAAGATTATAATTTTGATGTAATGCTCATTTTTTAAAACTAAAATGTTGTGCCGGATGACTAAAAAAATAGTTTCCATCTCCATACTCCTCATTTTGTTCATTCTGGCAATAAATGATGAAGGACATTCCCAGCAAAATAATTATGTCATTATTCCTCCCGGTGAGTCCCTTGATTCAGTCATTCGCAAGGCGGCAAATGTGGTCCCATCACCGCAGCAGTATGCCTGGCAGGAGCACGAACTCATCGCCTTTGCCCACTTTGGCATGAATACGTTTACTGACAGGGAGTGGGGCGATGGAACAGAGAGTCCGGCACTTTTCAATCTGACAGATTTCGATGCCGGCCAGTGGGTTAAGGTACTGAAAGAGGCAGGTTTCAGGATGCTTATCCTGACTGCCAAACATCACGATGGATTCTGCCTTTGGCCAAGCCAGTACACCCGGCACTCTGTTAAATATTCACCATGGAAAAATGGCAGAGGTGATGTAGTTGCTGAAGTGTCGCTGGCATGTCGTGAATATGGGCTGAAATTTGGAATTTATTTGTCGCCATGGGATAAGCATGAGCCTGCCTACGGTGATTCCCCAGTGTATAATGAATATTTCAGGAACCAGCTGACAGAGCTGCTCACCAATTATGGTGACATCACAGAAGTCTGGTTCGACGGGGCCTGTGGTGAAGGACCCAATGGCAAAAAGCAGGTGTATGACTGGCCGTCCTATTATAGGATTATCAGGAAACTCCAGCCCGGTGCAGTGATCTTTGGCATGGGACCCGATGTGCGGTGGGTGGGGACAGAGTCAGGTTTTGGCCGGGAAACCGAATGGAGCGTGATACCCGATATCCTTCATAATACTGATTCTTACAGTATAGCTGATAAACAGTTTCCGATTGATGAATTGTTCATACCTGGGGACCTAACGACCGAGGAACTCGGTAGCCGGGAGAAAATCAGAAATGCAGCATCTCTTATATGGTATCCTGCTGAAACAGATGTGTCGATAAGACCCGGATGGTTCTATCACCAAAAAGAGGATTCCCTTGTGAAATCACCTGAAAAACTGGTGGATATCTATTTCAGCTCTGTTGGGCGAAATTCAGTCCTTTTATTGAATATTCCACCTGACAATTGTGGACGTATTCATGATAGCGACATCATGAGTCTTATGGGAATGAAGAAGATACTTAACCAAACCTTTGAAAAAAATTTTGCTGCTGAAGCAACTGTCGTAGCTTCAAATGAGCGAAATGGCTTTTATTCATCGGCAATTACCGATAGTAATCCTGAGAATTACTGGACAACTGATGAAGAAGTGACCTCTGCCTCCTTGGTATTTGAATTGCGGGAAAAGCAGACTTTTAATTGTATTATGCTTCAGGAAAATATCCTGGTGGGACAAAGAATTGAAAAGTTCAACATAGATGTATGGGATGAGGAACAGTGGAATCAAATAAGCGAAGGAACAACGGTTGGATACAAACGATTACTACGTTTATCGGCAATCACAACAAACAGGGTAAGATTAAACATAGAACAGTCAAGAACAAGCCCGACACTGAAGACATTTGGATTGTACAAAACACCGGACGATGTAGAATAGCAGGATTTTAAGTTGATCCTCAGGAGAGAAATTTTTTAACCTCAAAGGTCGCAAAGGAGGCGCAGAGGGCGCAAAGTGGATGAGCGGAGCTATTTGCTTTCTCTCTTGAATCTTTGTTTGCCTTCGGGTGTCATTTTCTCACATGCATATTGAAAGATCAGCCGTGGTGACTGGTTTTTCCATTTCAAGAGGAAGGTTTCGGTTTCATCATTTCTGATCTTCCATACCTCCCGCAAAAACCAGCCCAACCCCTGGTGTACTTCCCGCTCCAGGTCGAGCATCATAGGATCAATAAAATTGAAAAAAGGTGAATAATCTTCAGTGACCTTGAGCAATTTAATCATCGACACAGGCACCGCACGCCGCTGAAATTTATTCGCGGCAGTCCGCCATCCCGACAAATCATCCAATGTAATGAGTGATTTTTTGAAGAAGAATGGTATAATCTCGCTACAGATGACATCGGTGTGTGCCCAGTTGTTTATTCCTGTCTCAAACCACTTTTCAATTTCTTTAAATGTATCATAGGTAAATTGCTTTTCGAAGCTTTTAATTAACAGGTAAGCTATGCTGACTTCTTCATATTTTGGACCTTTTACGAGTAGCCTGCAGGTTCTGATGATAAGATTATAATCTTTGCCTGTAGCTTCCAGGATAGATTTTACTTTAGTGTGTAGAAGCTCTGATGTCACACCATAAGCATTCCAGCCTTCCTTAAAATAGCGGGAATATTTTTTGACGATTACTTCATTGGTGTTGGCTTCGCAGCAGCTTATAATGTCTGCATAGAGTTGTTCAGGCGTATTCATGGTTGTCATTGTTTGTTTTCAATAGCGAAATCCACTGCTGCCTGGGCATGTATCTTCAACGTATCAAAAACGGGAAGGTCTGTGTCCTTCTGGCTGATAATTAGCGGTATCTCGGTGCAGCCCAGTATGATACCCTGGGCTCCCTGATCCTTCAGGATATTCATGATGCGAATAAACCTGGCTTTTGTCTTGTCCAGGAATATCCCTTTCAGAAGCTCATTTTCAATGGCATCCTGAATGAAGTCCCTGTCATCCCTCTCAGGAATGATGGTATTTATGCCGTGTTCCTTCAGCCGTGATGTATAAAAATCCAGTTCCATAGTTTGCCGTGTTCCAAGCAGTCCGATCTTAGTGAGTTGCTGTTGCCGGATATGAGCAGCAGTTGCTGTGGCTATATGTATCAACGGTACATTAATTTGCGTTTCGATGTCATCGGCAAAACGATGCAATGTATTGGCACACAAGATGAGACCCTGAGCACCGGCCAGGATGAGCTTATTCACCGCATCAAGGACAAGTTCATAGATCTTTGGAATATCATTCTGCCTATTGAGGGCACTGATATCACCATAATTCAGTGAATACAGGACGCATCTAGCAAATTCAAGCCCTCCCAGTTTTTTATTGACACCTTCATTGATCAGCCGGTAATATTCAACCGTTGATATATATCCTGTGCCGCCGATGAGGCCGAGAGTTTTCATGAATGATTTCTTGAGTCGTTAAAATTACAAAAACCTTTTTATAAATTTGGTCTGTCAAACTCTAATTAAAAAGAAAGTATTATGAAGTCACAATTTAATCGCCGCGATTTCATCAAAAAGGCCGCACTGGCGGGAGCCGGGCTGGCCCTCACCAACAGGATGCTGGCATCGGTTGATTTCAACAGGCTCATGGAGCCGGTCAGGTATGCTCCTGTGGGGAAACCTTTGGACAGTGTCCGTATCGGATATGTGGGTGTTGGTGGCATGGGCACAGCACATGTCGAAAATTTGTTGAAGATCAGGGGTGCTGAAGTTGTAGCTGTTTGTGATATCATTGAGGACAAGGTGAAGCATGCCCAGGGCTTAGTTGAGAAGGCCGGACAACCGCGGCCGGAGGGATACAGCGCAGGAGAGCTGGATTTTAAGCGTCTCTGCCAGCGTAATGACATCGATCTCGTTTATAATGCCACACCTTGGGAATGGCATGTGCCTGTGTGCCTTGAGGCGATGAACACGGGCAAACATGCTGCCACGGAGGTGCCGGCAGCACGCACCATCGACGAATGCTGGCAGCTTATTGAAGCCTCCGAGCAATCAGGAAAGTACTGCATCATGATGGAAAACTGCAACTACGATTCTGTCGAAATGCTGATCCTGAATATGGTTAAGAAGGGCATGTTCGGAGAGTTGCTGCATGCTGAATGCGGTTACCTTCACGATCTGCGTCCGGTTAAGTTCGACATGAAGGGGGAAGGGGTATGGCGTCGCCCCTACTCGATGAAACGCAACGGGGACCTCTATCCTACACATGGCCTCGGACCCGTGGCGCAATGCCTGGATATCAACCGCGGCAACTACTTCGATTACCTGGTGTCATTCGGATCAAAAACACGGGGACTTCATGCCTATGCCGTTGACCGGTTTGGCGCCGGCAGCCCCCAAGCACAGGAAAAGTATACGCTCAGCGATGTGGTCACCACACTTATCAGGACAATGAACGGTGAAACAATCGTCGTCACCCACAATACAAGCTCTCCCCGTCCGTATAGCAGGAATATTCTTGTCCAGGGTACAAAGGGACTGGTCAGGAAATATCCTGAACCCAAAATATATATTGAAGGTAAAAGCCCCGATGATGAATGGGAAGATATAAAAGCTTACATGAAGGAATATAAGCATCCTGTATGGCGCGAACTGGAAAAGCAAAGTAAAGGCGCCGGCCATGGAGGCATGGACTTCATCGAGGACTACCGCCTGATCAATGCCCTTTTAAAAGGAACGGAGCCTGATATGGATGTTTATGACGCCACGGTGATAAGCGCTGTAACTGATCTCAGCGAACAATCCATTGCCTCCGGTGGCGTACCAATGAAGTTTCCCGACTTCACACGGGGCATGTGGAAAACACCACGCGAATTACAGGTGATGAAATCCTGAAAATAAAATTGAACAAGGCGACAGCCACATGAAAGATGAAGATTGTTTATAATACTTGCCGGTAATATCATCTTCTTATTCTATGAATATCAATGATCCGTACAGGCTTCACCAGCCTCTGAAAATCACCTTCAGTCGTTCCTTTATATATTTTCCTGACGACGTCCATCCCTTCGATGACTTTACCAAAAGCGGCGAAGCCAAAGCCATCAGGGTTGCGTTTTCCGCCGAAGTCGAGTGCGGGCTGGTCGCCGACACAAATGAAGAACTCACTGGTGGCAGTGCCGGGGCCATAACGGGCCATGGAAATAACACCGTCTTTGTGAAGGATGCCAGTCACATTGGTGGATTCATGCAAAATCGGAGGGAGGCTGTCAACATTCATCTTCTCATCCAACCCGCCCTGTATCACATCAATACTCACGGGATTTGTCGTGTTATCAGGCCTGACAACGCGGTAAAAGGTGATATCCTTATATAAACCGTCATCAACATACTTGAGGAAGTTGATGACCGTAACAGGCGCTGCATCCTTGTATAGCTCAACTTTGATATTGCCGGTTTCTGTTCCGATGATGACGCGTGGATTATTGGTCTGGCAGGAGAATAAAGTAATATTAATCATTAAAATCAATGCTGCTTTTAAAAGGAGTTGTGATCTTTTCATAAATGTAAATCTTAAAACCTTATTTGTCACGATAATGCAATCATAAGTATCGCCAGTATAGCCATTACAACACCTATCCAGTTTTTTAATCTAAGCTGCTCTTTAAATACAAAATATCCGACGAGTGCCGATATCACCACAACGCCGACATTATATAACGGTATAAACCATGACACATCAAATACCTTCAATCCTCTCAGGAAACATATCGTCGACCACCAGTTAAGCAAGCCAAGCGTGATGCCGCCTATGATATCTTTGAGCTCGAATTTCCATCCTCCCTGCCGTGATTTGAATGTCAGCATGACAATAGCCAGGACCAATGCCGTAAAAAAAACCGTTGACAGAAACAGCACAAACTCTTCACCTAAATGATAATACTGAGTGAATTTAATCAGGAGGTCGCTGGTGCCGCTGACCAGGAAAAGCAGCAGAGGCAAGTAAATATATTGCCCTGGATGGCCCGGATGATCACTTTTTGCGAAGATGAAGTAAAAGGAACAGAGAGCGATGAGGATACCGGTAACCTTTAAAGCAGGCGCAGGATCATGAAACAATATAAATCCGAAGGTGACAGGAATGACGACCGACATGCGGCTGGCAATAGCTGTCACTGCGACGCCGGCATGCCTCACCGACAAGGCAAAGAGATTAAATCCGATGATAAAAGCCACACCGATGACCAATGCAAACGGAAACCATTCTTTACCGGGTAAAGAGATGACCGAGAATATACCGGCCTGCGATATATACCCATAACCTGCTGCGATGATATAATTTATGGCAATAGCCCGCACAATGTTGACCTTGTATTGTTCAAACAGCCGGAATGTGATGATGATTCCGGTCGAAGCCAATAATGCGAATACAAGGTACATCATACTTTGCGTCCTCTGCGCCTCCTTTGCGAACTTTGCGGTTAAAAAAGGTTAATGGTTCTGAACCCGATCCCGATTTTCATCGGGATGAAGTCCCTATAAATATTTCATATAGAATGCAATATGCTTTGCAGCTATGGCATCCCAGCAAAACTTCTTTGTGATCAGCTCACTGGCTGCTAAACCAATTCTCTTCCGGAGCGTATCGTCTTTAAGCAACCGTATCATAGCCCCTGCAAACTCTGTGGCATTCTTCGGGTCGACCAGCAATCCCGTCACTCCGTTTCGGATGACATTCCGGATGCCGCCAAATTTTGATGCCACCACTGCTTTTCCGCAAGCCATGGCTTCAGAGGTTGTCATGCCAAATGGTTCGAACAGCGATGGGAGAACAAAGACCTGCGCTTTCTGATAATAGGGAGCCATCATTTCATCGGGAACATAGCCGATGATCTGGACCCTGCCGGCCATGTCTTTCTCCTGAATGATCCCCTGTATCATGGAAAAAACCTCCATCTCACGTGATTTAGGGCTCGGCGATCCGCCACCTATGACCAAATGAATATCATTGATCTCTTTTCTCACCAGGTCAAAGGCATGCAGCAGCATATCATGGCCTTTGGTGTTGTCGATACGGCTCAGGTAGTAGACATATTTTTCAGGTAACCCGGTTTTTATCTCCAGGTCATGACCAGAAGGAAGATGATACTTCCCGATATCAACACCGGGAGGAATGACAGTGATATTATCATCAAAATAATTATAGAGTTCTTTCAGCTTATCATGCTGTAATTCGGATGTCACCGTATGGGCATTGGCGGTCCGGAATATTTCCGTTTCCGCTTTTATACGGTGTATGAAGTTATATTTTATCTCCATTTCCTTAGGATTGCCACCCATTTCTTCACGCTTCCATGCCCCGAGGGAGTGGGCAGTGAAAAAAGAGGGCTTTTGCTCCGACCTGGCAATATCCATCATGACAATACCGGCATCCACATAATGTGCATGGTAAAGATCATAGTTCAGGTCATTTTTCCGTATGAACGCTTTCATATTAGATGAAAGCTGTGGCAGGACATCATAAATGACCTCCTTGGGCAGGAATTCCCATCCGCCAGCATTGATCCTTATCACCCTCACAGCAGGATATCTCGGCACGGGATCAATCCGCTTTTTTTCTCGTTCAAACCATCGCGTATAAATATCAACTGCGTATCCCTGGCGTGAGAGGGCTTTGGCAAGCTCTATCACGTAAACGACCTGGCCGCCGGTATCGGTGCGGCCAAGCTGTGGCACAGGATCAAAATACCCATGTGTGCTCAGCATGCAGATGTTCGTGATTGTTTTTTTCACCGGTTCATATTTTTTATGGCTTCAAACTCTTTTGTTATGATAATATCAGCCAGCAGCTTATGTTTTGAAATAATTTTATGCTCAATTTTAAGAACCTGTTCAAGGAATGCATCTTGTTTTTCCCGGTTCCGTAACTGGCGGGCTGTACGTGCGTCAGTTAAATCACGATCGATGAATATTTTTATATCGGCACCCTCCAGTAATGTCGTATATGTGCCGTCGATGATCAGTACTCTGTATTCCTCCAGCTTGACCTCTTCGCTATCGATCCTGTCTTCACTGAAAATAACCAGTGGTTTGATAATCGACACAGCCCCATCAGAGAAGGATTTGATGTGCGTTTCGAGGAGATCCAGCCTGACCTCCTGTGGTCCTACCCATCTGATGTTCTCCAGCCTTTTGGCTGCATTGGTCCTGGGTGGATAGACAAAATAATCGTCCTGTTGAATGACAGTAGTTTTAATAAGCAGACCATTTAATTTGGTGGCTATGGAAGCGGAAATTTCAGATTTCCCTGCTCCTGATTCGCCGGCAACAGTTATGACCAGTTTCTGTCTTGAATCTTTGATGCCGGGCAATATATATTCGACACACTGCCTGGCAGCCTGATGATGGTTGTCAGTGATGATCAGAATATCACCTTTCATAATGCGCAGAGATGAGAATTTTGTGACCTCTTTCAATCAAAGTTACAATATTTATTTACTTTAGTCACATGAAAAAAAATCAGGCAACCGTCGGATATTTATTCAGAAGATATAAAGAGATTCTGTTAACAGTTTACGACAACCGGGAGAGCGAAAGTCTTCGTTATCTTCTATTCGAAGAGTATGCAGGGCTATCCAGGGTAAAGCTCATGGCTGAACCCGGATTGGTCATTGACGCTGACATACAATCATCTATTGAGAAGGCCATCAACCTTTTAATGGAACGTGTGCCGGTTCAATACATCATTGGCAGGGCACAATTTTATGGGATGGAATTCTTTGTGAATGAACATGTTCTCATTCCCCGTCCTGAAACAGAGGAGTTGGTCGAATGGATAATCCATAATCTCAGGCTGGAAAAGGAACGCACTGAAAGCCATAAACCTTTGAAAATCCTTGATATTGGCACCGGCAGCGGATGTATAGCCATCTCTCTTAAAAAACATCTTGAGAATGTTCACGTCACCGGAACCGACATTTTCAGTATGATCCTCAGCACAGCCCGCAAGAATGCCCGGCATAACACGGTGAAAGTCACTTTCAGAAATCATAACATTTTGATGTGGGATCATCTTAAAGATTTGGGGATGTTTGATGTGGTGGTCAGCAATCCTCCATATATCACTCTTGCTGAACAAAAGTTCATGAAGGAGAATATCCTGCATTATGAGCCCTGGCTATCACTTTTTGTCGATGATTCCCATCCCCTGATATTTTATGATGCTATTGCCGGATTTGCCAGGCAGCACCTGAATCCTGCAGGTAGGATATTCCTTGAGATCAACGAGAGTAAAGGGAAGGATGTCGTTGATCTTCTTAAAGGCTATAGCTATAATGATATTGAATTAAGAAAAGACCTTAACGGGAAGGACCGGATGGTTTGTGCTGCGGAATAATGGCATGGAACCGCTATTTTTTCAGGTAGATCTCAATCAATCCTTCCGGGGCATCGACAGTGACGTGCTTTTTTGCATGGTCGATTTCCACGATGATCTCTTCGACTGCCGGTATGAGGATTTCCTTTTTTTTATACACGATGCTGAAAAGTGTCTGCTCAGGCAGATGGATGAGGCTGTGGATGATCCCTATATCTCCGAGTCTTTTATCGGAGATGCTATAGCCAACGACGTCAGTAATGATATATCCCTCATTTTTTAATGGGGATAATGTTTTCGACGGCAGGTACAATTCCCTGTTCTGCAGGTTGCGTGCCTGTTCCAATGAATCGATATCATCAAGTTTTACAATGGCGGTATGGCCGTCACGCAACGTCATTTCGTGGATGTAAAAAGGAACCAGTTCATCATCCATGTCTATAAAAACATACTCTATATTGATGAATTTCTCAATATCGTCAACATGCAGAAGGAAAATCATTTCACCCTGGTAACCTGTCGTTTTCAGTATTCTGCCGACGCAGAGGCAATCATTTTTATCATAACGATGAACAGGAGTCATACAGCCATGCTGTCATTTTACTTCACTTTCTTCAGTAGCTTCCGGTTCTGTTGTTTCAACGGATTTGACCTCTTCAGCCGGCTCTGTCTCAGTTGTGGTTTCAGCGACAGGCTGTGCTGTGACTTCGAGGTCTTTTACTTCCGGCTGCGGTGGCTCGACCACCTGTGGTTCTTCTACATGTGCTTCGGCGACGGGCGGTGGTGTGTATTCCAGATCCCTTATTTCTGGCTGCGGTGGCTCAACCACCTGCGGTTCTTCTGCACGTGCTTCGGCTTCGGCTTCTATTTCGGCAGCACGTTTTTTAGCAATTTCAATTTCACGGGCTTCTTTGATTTTAACTTCCGACTGAAGCCGGTGTTTATGTGATTCTTTTTTACCCATTTCATGTGCTTTGACTTTGGCGCTTATTTTTACCTCCTTGGCTGTCAGCCATTCGCTTAAGCGATTGTCGGCCTGTGCCTGGGTTAACGCTCCCTTTTGAACGCCCTTTTGCAGGTGATACTTATAAAGGATGCCTTTATAAGATAATATCGCCCTCACAGTGTCAGTTGGCTGAACACCCTTTTGCAGACAGTCCAGCGCCCTATCGAAGTCGATTTGGATATCAGCCGGAACTGTCAATGGATTGTAAGTGCCGATTTTTTCGATAAACCTCCCATCACGTGGTGCACGACCATCCGCAATGACAATATGGTAAAAGGGCATGCCCTTCTTACCACGTCTCTGTAACCTCATTTTTGCTGGCATAATACGTAATCAATTAACAGTTAACAATTAATAATTTATAATACATTATTGTAGTTGCTTGAATATCTGGGATAAAACCCATTTATTTAAACGGGCTGCAAAGGTCGGATTATTTTCTGAAAATAAAAAGAAAAATATTGAATTTCAAAACGCAGGTTGTGTTTCAAATTTTATCAACATTCCATTATCCCTATTCTCTTTTATTTAATTTTACCATGCCGGATGATATATTTTCCCATCTATTTACAATCGACATAAAATGCCAGATTTTACTCATTTACACGTACATACACAATACTCGATACTGGATGGTGCTGCCAGCATCAAGGGATTGCTCTCGAGGGCAAAAGAATTCGATATGAAGGCATTGGCCATCACAGACCATGGTAACTTATACGGGGTTCTTAACTTTTGCGTGAAAGCCAGAGAACAGGGCATTAAACCTATCATCGGTTGTGAGATGTACGTGGCAAGGAGGGGATGCCAGAACAGATCAGGCAAAGTTGACAGAAGCGGTTATCACCTCATTCTGCTGGCCAGGAATCTGACAGGTTATAAAAATCTTTCCAGGCTGAGTTCGCTCGGATACAAGAGGGAGAATTTTTACTATACACCGCGCATTGACAAGGATTTACTCCGGCAGTACCACGAGGGGCTCATTGCCAGCTCAGCCTGCCTGGGAGGAGAGATAGCTTCAGCCATCCTGGAACAGGATGAACATAAAGCAGAAAATGCCCTGAAGGAATATATCGATATTTTCGGCGGGGATTTCTATCTGGAATTGATGGATCATGGCTTGCCGGAGCAAAAAACCGTTAATACCGCCCTCATCAGGTTGGCTAAAAAACATGGCGTCAAAGTAATTGCCACCAATGATGTTCATTTCATTCACTCCGAAGATTTCGAAGCCCATCATATACTCATCTGCCTGAATACCGGCAAGGATGCCGATTCGGAGGATAGCATGCATTATACCGGTAATGAATTCCTCAGGTCATCTGATGAGATGGCTGAGCTGTTTCGTGATATGCCGGAAGCTCTGGCCAACACGATGGAAGTCGTGGGAAAAATTGAAAATTTCGACATCACCACCGACAAGGTCATTCTGCCAAGGTTTCCATTACCACCTGATTTCAAAACACAAGATGAGTACCTGCGTCATCTGACGTATGAAGGTGCCAGAAAACGTTATGCGGTTGTTACCGAAGAGATCAAACAGCGCCTGGATTTTGAGCTCGAGGTGATCAGCAAGATGGATTACCCGGGATATTTTCTGATTGTCCAGGATTTTATCAATGCTGCCCGTGAGAGAGGCGTCATCGTCGGGCCCGGCAGGGGCTCTGCTGCCGGATCGGCAGTGGCCTTCTGTACCGGCATCACCAACATCGACCCCATTAAGTATAACCTTCTTTTTGAACGGTTTCTCAATCCCGAAAGGGTTTCCATGCCTGATATCGACATTGATTTTGATGACGAAGGACGGGAACAGGTGCTGAAATATGTCGTCGGCAAATATGGTGAGGAGAAGGTGGCTCAGATCGTCACTTTTGGCACTATGGCCGCCAGGCTGGCCATAAGGGATGTCGGCCGCGTCCTTAAATTGCCACTTGATGAAACCGACCGCCTGGCCAAGCTGGTGCCCGATAAGCCCGGCACATCCCTCAACAGGGCATACAGGGAAGTGCCGGAGCTGGAAAACATCAAAAGGAATGGCCCTGAGCTGGCACGAAAAACACTGGTGTTCGCCGAGATCCTTGAAGGCTCTACACGTCATACAGGCACACATGCCTGCGGTGTCATCATCGGACCTGATAATCTCATGGAATATATCCCGCTGGCCACAGCCAAAGACTCCTCCCTTATGGTTACCCAGTATGAAGGGAAAATGGTTGAACAGGTCGGCATGCTGAAGATGGACTTCCTCGGTCTGAAAACACTGTCGATCATCAGGGATGCGGTCGATAATGTATATAAGCGGCATGGCATCAGGATAGATATTGAAAACCTTGCACTCAACGATAAAAAGACATTTGAACTGTACCAGCACGGTGAGACCATAGGTACCTTCCAATTTGAATCGGACGGTATGAGAGGATACCTGAGGGAATTAAAGCCCACCGATTTTGAGGACCTTATTGCCATGAATGCTTTATACCGCCCGGGGCCCATGGAGTTTATCAAAAATTATATCCGCCGGAAATATAATATCGAAAAAACTGTATATCCCCATCCTTTGCTGGAGGGTATTTTAAAGCCGACTTATGGCATCATGGTTTACCAGGAGCAGATCATGCAGGCAGCCCAGGTCATCGCCGGTTTCAGCCTGGCCAAAGCCGACCTGTTGCGGCGTGCCATGGGCAAGAAACAGAAGGATGTCATGGAACAGCAGAGAGCCGACTTTGTCGAGGGCGCCTCTCACAAAGGTATCGATGAGCAGAAAGCATCGGAAGTGTTCAGCATCATACAGGAATTTGCCAACTATGGGTTTAACCGGTCGCATTCGGCAGCATACTCGGTAATAGCCTATCAAACAGCTTATCTGAAGGCGCATTACCCTGCCGAATATATGGCTGCTGTTCTTACCCATAACCTGAGTGATATCAAAAAAATAACCTATTTCATTGATGAGTGCAAACGGCAGCAAATATCTGTTTTAGGCCCAGATATCAATGAAAGTGATATGAAATTCGTCGTCAACAAAAAGGGTGAGATACGTTTTGGGCTGGCAGCCATAAAAGGTATCGGCGAAACAGCGGTAGAGCACATCATTGAGGAACGCGATAAAAACGGACCTTTCAGCGACATTTTTGACCTGGCCCTGCGCGTCAACCTGCGTTCCGTGAATAAACGTTGTATTGAGGCCCTGGCCAAGGCAGGAGCTTTCGACAGCTTCGCAGGGACACACAGGGCACAGTATTTCTTTCATGAGGACGGCGAGGAAACGACGTTTCTTGAAAAGGTCATCCGCCATGCCGCTGACTTTCAGTACAAGCAGAATTCATCGCAGGTGTCCCTGTTCGGCGAAGATGTCGCTGTCAGCGGGCCTTCCATCCAACTGCCATCCTGTGAGCCATGGACAAAAATGGATATTATCAAGAATGAAAAAGAGGTGACAGGCTTTTATATGTCAGGTCATCCACTGGATGATTTCAGAGTCGAAATCCACAACTTCTGCAATGTCGAAATAGCTGATTTTAAGGACAAACTGCCGGAATTCAAATCCAGGGGAGAGCTGTCATTTTGCGGCATCGTCACTGAGGTTACACAACGCACCTCACAGAAAGGCAACCCATTCGGCATATTTATTATCGAAGACTATAATGATTCAATAAAGCTTCACCTGTTCTCTGAAGATTATCTCAAAATGAAGCATCTGCTGGTTCCAGGCACGGCATTGCTGGCTAAGACGAAGATAGAACCGCGTTATGACTCGGAAACACTGCTCGGAATAAGAACCAGCAGCCTTTACTTGCTCTCTGAGGTGCTCGACAGGTTCACTAACCAGGTGACACTCCTCCTCAACCTTTCCGAAATCACCAGTGAACGCATAGACCAGATTTCGGAGCTGATAAAAAAACATAAGGGCAAATGCCCGTTAAAATTCCTTATCACCGATCCGGATGAAAACCTTAGTGTGGAAATGCTATCACCAAAGCTGAAAATCCTGGTGTCGGATTTCATAAGCGAGATCAGGCAAATGCCGGAGTTCAGCTTCAAGATTAATTAAGTATAGAGAAAGTCTGTCTTGATTGAGCGATTGCCGATGGCCTATTGAACGATGGCCGATTGAACTTTGCTACCAGCAACGTAGTTGCGACAATAAATAGTTAGCAATCCATGATAAAAATTGTTCAATACGATTAATTAAATGCATATTTTTGGGCAAATCTTGACATTAAAACCTTGCGTTATGGCTTTAGAAATTACGGATGCGAATTTCGACGATATGATTTTAAAATCCGGGAAACCCGCTATTGTCGATGTGTGGGCAGTATGGTGTGGGCCATGCCGGATGGTGGCTCCCATCATCGAAGATATTGCTAAGGAATATGAAGGGCGCATCGTCGTCGGGAAACTCGACGTAGATAATAATCCGGCGGTTACAGCCAAATACGGCATAAGAAATATCCCCACCATTTTATTTTTCAAGAATGGAGAAATCGTCGATAGGCAGGTTGGCGCCGTTCCCAAAACCGCACTGGTGGCAAAACTTGAAAAATATCTTTAATAGTCATTGATTTGGAATATTCCATCGATCAAAACCGGCTTCAGCCTTATGGCCATCTGGAATTCATTGCAGGCCAGGTTGTGGAAGGATTCATCGTCGGCCTTCATAAAAGCCCCTTTCATGGTTTTTCGGTTGAGTTTGCCGAACACAGGCAATACAATGCCGGGGAATCGATAAAACATATCGACTGGAAACTTTATGGCCGCACCGACAGGCTGTATACCAAACGCTTTGAGGAAGAAACAAACCTCCGCTGCCAGTTCATCATCGACAACTCTTCATCAATGTACTTTCCTGTCAAAGAAAATCTTTCAATAGATAATCCCAACAAGATCACCTTCAGCATATACGCCGTTGCCGCACTAATGCATATGCTGAAGAAACAGCGCGACGCAGCCGGACTGAGCATCTTTTCCGATACGATTGAGATGCATACCCTGGCAAAATCCAGCTCCGTGCACTATAAATACCTCATCACGGAACTGGAAAAAATGCTGAAGCCCATTGCACTGACGACACATAAAAATACCTTTGCAACAGCCTCTCTGCATGAAATAGCCGATAGGATACATAAACGTTCCCTGGTAATTATTTTCAGCGACATGATGGAAAGCCGCAGCAATGCCGATGAACTTTTTTCTGCACTGCAGCACCTGAAATACAACAAACATGAAGTGATCCTGTTCCATGTCATGGATAAAAATAAAGAACTCGATTTCGACTTCGACAACAGACCCTATAAGTTTATCGACATGGAAACAGGCGAGGAAATTAAAATTTTACCTCATGAGGTTAAGGAGCAATATGTCAGTACATTGAGTAAATTCAAAAATGAGCTCAAGCTGCGTTGTGGCAAGTATCATATCGACTTTGTTGAAGCTGACATTAACCGTGGATTTAACCAGATTCTGCTGCCGTATTTGCTGAAGAGGGAGAAGATGTATTGATGGGTTGCAGGCTCAGGTTACAGGTTGCAGGTTGAGCGAGGCGAAGCCGAGCGAAATCCCTACGCAGTCGGGATCATAGGTTGCAAGTTGCAGGTTACAGGTTGAGCGAAGCGAAATCCCGACGCAGTGGGGATTATATTTATCTGGTTTTTTACTACATTTGCCCTTTCTATTATTTAAATATTGATCATTGATCCTTGATCATTGTTAATTGAAAATCATTCATGCTGATTCCGCCGAAATACGATCCATCCCACACTGAAGACAAATGGTATGCATACTGGATGGAAAATGGATTTTTCAGGTCCGTTCCTGATGAGAGGGAACCGTATACCATTGTGATACCTCCACCGAATGTGACAGGCGTACTGCATATGGGTCACATCCTGAATAATACGATTCAGGATATTTTAGTCCGTCGTGCCAGGATGCAGGGGAAAAATGCATTATGGCTCCCGGGCACCGACCATGCCTCCATTGCTACCGAGGCAAAGGTTGTGGCTAAGCTCAGTGAAGCCGGCATTGACAAGTCATCCATCACACGAGAGGAATTCCTGCGGCATGCATGGGAGTGGAAGGAAAAGCATGGCGGTATTATCCTGGAGCAACTTAAGAAGCTTGGCGCTTCCTGCGACTGGTCCAGGACGCGTTTTACCATGGATGAAGGCATGTATGAGTCTGTCATCCAGGTGTTCATTGACCTGTATGACAAAGGATTGGTGTACCGTGGTGTCCGCATGGTCAACTGGGATCCCAAAGCGCTGACAGCCCTGTCGGATGAAGAGGTCATCTATAAAGAGGTGAATTCCAAATTGTATTATGTACGTTACAAGATCGAAGGAACGGATGATGGATGGGTCACCATTGCCACCACACGTCCTGAGACTATACTTGGTGACACGGCAGTATGCATGAATCCTGCAGATAAACGGTATAAACGCTTGGCCGGCAAACGTGTTCTTGTTCCACTCATAAACCGCTCCATTCCGGTCATATTTGATGATTATGTCGACATGGAATTTGGCACCGGATGCCTGAAGATCACACCGGCACACGACATTAACGACTATACCATCGGGCTGAAATATAATCTCGAAACTATCGACATCTTTAATGATGACGGTACCCTGAGCCCTGCGGCACTTTTGTATGTCGGAGGAGATCGCTTTGACGTTCGGGAAAAGATCTCGGCGGAACTGGCTGAGAAAGGTTACATGGTCAAGATCGAAGACTATGTGAACAAAGTTGGATATTCTGAAAGAACGGATGCTGCCATTGAACCCAAGCTGTCGCTGCAGTGGTTCCTTAAAATGCCGGCACTGGCAAAACCTGCCCTTGATGTGGTCAACAACGACGTGGTGAAATTCCATCCTGCCAAGTTTAAAAATACATACCGTCACTGGATGGAGAATGTCCGTGACTGGTGCATATCACGGCAGTTATGGTGGGGGCACAGAATACCGGCATGGTATCTGCCCAACAGGGAGGTCGTGGTTGCTATTAACAGGGAAGAAGCTTACAGGATAGCGAAAGAACGATTCAAGATTAACGGATTGAAGATTGACGATTTAAAGCAGGATGAAGATGTACTCGATACATGGTTTTCATCGTGGTTGTGGCCCATTTCGGTTTTTGATGGCATACGGTACCCTGACAATCCTGACATTAAATATTATTATCCGACAAATGAACTCGTCACCGCGCCGGAAATACTCTTCTTCTGGGTGGCACGCATGATCATGGCAGGATTGGAATACCGGAAAGATATACCCTTCCATAATGTCTACCTCACCGGCATCGTGCGTGATAAGCTTGGCCGCAAGATGTCGAAGTCGCTGGGTAACTCACCCGACCCCATTGAACTGATGGGCAAATATGGCGCCGATGGCGTGCGCGTCGGCATGCTGTTCACCTCACCTGCAGGCAACGACCTGCCCTTTGATGAGGTGCTGTGCGAACAGGGACGTAATTTCAGCAATAAGATATGGAATGCCTTACGGCTGTTGAAAGGATGGACGGTTGACGAACAAATTAAACAACCACAATCCTCCAGGATTTCAATAGCCTGGTTTGAAGCGCGCCTGAATGAGTCCATCGGGATCATTGACGAACAGTACCGGAAATACCGGATTTCGGAAGCTCTGATGTCGGTGTACAAACTTATATGGGATGACTTCTGCTCTTGGTATCTGGAGATGATCAAGCCGGAATATGGCAAAGCCATCGATAAGGTTACTTTTAATGTTACTGTCGCCTTCTTTGAGAAGCTCATGCAACTGTTACATCCCTTCATGCCCTTTATCACCGAGGAGATATGGCACATGTTACGTGAGAGGAAGCAGAAGGAGTGCATCATCATATCGCGGATGCCTGAGAAAAAGAGGTACAGTCACAAAACCCTCATGAAATTTGACTTTGCGAAAGATGTGATCGTCGCGATCCGGAACGTCCGTAAAGAAAAGAATATTCCTGTAAGAGAAGCAATAGAATTGTCGGTTAAAAAGAATTTCGACGAAGAGCCCGATACAACGTTCGACAGTGTCGCTGTCAAATTATGCAATTTGTCAGGGGTAAATTATGTGGATGAAAAAGTTGAGCATGCATTGACCTTTATGGTCCGTTCCACAGAGTTCTATATTCCTCTGACCAGCTCGGTGGATGTTGAGGCAGAGATCAAAAAGCTGGAGGATGAATTAGCGTATATGCAGGGCTTTCTGAATACAGTGATGAAAAAGCTTGGCAATGAGCGTTTCGTAGCCGGCGCACCGAAGAATGTTGTTGACATGGAGCTAAAGAAAAAAGCCGATGCCGAGGCAAAGATCAGGGTGGTAGAGGATCAGTTGGCGATGCTGAGGAGGAAATGACCATTCGCACCTCGCTATTAGTTCGGTAATCAATTCTACTGCATAAACACATACTGTATGATATTGGCTCCCATCTGAAGCGCTTTCAGGCGTGTCTCTTCCGAGTCCTTATGGACAGCCTGGTCTTCCCATCCATCGCCAAGGTCGCATTCATAGGTATAAAAGCACACCAGCCGTCCTTCCCATATCAGTCCGAAACCCTGCGGGGGCTTGCCATCATGCTCATGAATTTTTGGCAACCCGTTTTTAAATTCGAACTTCTGGTGATAAATAGGGAAATCAAATGGCAGCTCAACGATATCCAGTTCCGGGAATATCTTTTTAATCTGAGGGCGGATGTACTGATCAAGGCCGTAGTTGTCATCAATGTGCAAGAAACCCCCTGCGATAAGGTACTTTCTAAGGTTCCGGGCTTCTTCCTCAGTAAAGACGACATTTCCATGGCCGGTCATATGGATAAAGGGGTAGTTAAAGATATCCGGGTCACCGGGCTCCACGGTGGCATAGTCGCCGTTAATCCGTGTGCCAAGATTTTTATTGCAAAAGTCAATGAGATTGGTCAGGGATGTGGGATTGGCGTACCAGTCGCCGCCGCCTTTGTATTTCAGAAGGGCTATTTGAATTGATGGCTGGGCGACGAGGCTTGTGAATCCGAAAAAAGCTGCTATTATGATTAAGAACTGGTATTTCATTTTTCTAAGTTTAACCGCAAAGGACGCAAAGGAGGCGCAGAGGACGCAAAAGAGGCGCAAAGGACGCAAAAGAGGCGCAAAGGGCGCAAAGTTACAGATTATTTGCAAGGCTTTTGATACAGGTTTTTAAACAGGTCATTTATTTATGACCACCCTCTCCAGTTCTTCAAGAGATTTCCCCTTGGTTTCGACAAGGAATTTTTTAAAGAAGAAGAAGCTCACCAGAGTGGCCACAGCATAAAATATAAAAACAACGCCTGTCCCAATAGTACCTGCTATGACGGGGAAAAGGAAAGTTAGCAGCGCATTAAAGAACCAATGCGAGAATGAGCCGATAGCTGATCCCCGTGCCCTGATGTTATTGGGGAACATCTCGGAGAGCAGCACCCAGATGACTGCGCCCTGTGAGGCGGCAAAGAACCCGATGAAACCGATCAGCATGATGAGCAGCAGATATCCACCGATATTACCGGAAATGAAAGCATATGAGAATAAACCAAGGAAGATGGCCATGCCGATAGCACCGGTCAGCAAGAGCTTTTTTCGTCCGATCCTATCGATGATGGTCATCGCAACAAGAGTAAATATCAGGTTGGTACATCCTATGAGTACGGTTTGACCGATGGCTGAACCTGTTGAGAAGCCGGCCGACCGGAAGATATCCGTTGCATAATACATGATGATGTTTATACCGGTGAACTGATTGAACATGCCCACGGCAATGCCGATGAGTATAAGCTTCAGATAGGGTTTTTTAAAGAGGTAGATGCTTTTATTCATTACCTCGCTATTGATCGAATCGTGTATTTCACTAATGGTTCGTTCACAATCGGCTTCAGCATTCACTTCTTTCAAAACTCTCCGGGCTTCTTCGATCCTGCCTGTTTTAACCAGCCACCTGGGGCTGCGGCTGACAAAAAATAACAGGATAAAAAAGGCTATGGCAGGTACTGCTCCTGCAAGGAACATCCATCTCCAGTTATTTGGTCCTGTGTTCAATAACAGATAATCCGAAAAGAAAGCCACAAGGATACCGATGACAATAGCCAGCTGAAACGTGATGGCCAGCCGCCCCCTCTGATGAGGAGGAGCTATCTCCGATATATACATGGGTGAGAGCACGGATGATCCGCCAATAGCCAGTCCGCCAATAAATCGGAAAATGACAAAAACCGTCAGGTTATTGGCAAGCCCTGTTCCGATGGCTGAGATAAGAAATAAAACAGCCAGGATCCGTAACATATATCTCCTTCCGAAAATATCACCGGGCCGTCCGATAAATAAGGCACCCATAATGCATCCGATGAGTGCCGAACTGACAGCCCACCCCTTCATGGCTTCCGTGAGCCCGAAATGCGTTGTAAAAAAAGGTAATGCGCCGTTGATAACAGCTGTGTCGAAACCAAAAAGCAATCCTCCAAGGGCTGCGATAAAAGTGTAAATCAGCAATGCGCGCTTCATAATTTGATTTTATTGTAAATCTGTGGTTTCCAATATCTCAAGAAAGAACAGAATAAAGTCACGTTTATTCTAATGTTTATTCCTTATAGGTTCTATACATACAATTTTTCATTTTACATAAACCACAATCATAAGGATTATATTTCACGCGTTCCCCAATACCGATGATGCCGCTCACGGATTTAGGCGGATTCATAAAGCCATTATTGCTCAGGGTAATACCACAGAATCTTTCTGGGAAAAAAGAAAATAGTTTATATCGTTCCAGCACATTCCATCCGCAGTAACCGGGGTTATAACGATTGGTGAGATTCAAACCCTCTACCTCCATCGCTTTCTTCAAGTGAATATGGATGCTGATCATGGCCGATTCTACGATAATGGTTCCCAGGACATCCACAATATATCCTTTCAATATCTGGCCATCATTCATCAGCGACTTTGACCAGTCGGACATTCCTTTACCGGCTGTACAAAGAAAAAAAGCAACCTGTGTCGATTGTCTGATATTCTGATAGACATTTTTTTGTATATCAAACACCATATCCCTCACAGTCAGGGTATGATGTTCTTTATTTAACACGACATCATCGAAAATCAAATATCCTCCTTTTATTGAACTGTGTGAGGCAGCATCTTTTATCACATCATTAATCGTCTCAGTGATTGGCATTGGAGTAAAGCCGGGGTCATAACCCAGCATTTGTTCTATATCTGCTGTTCCAATCTGTAATTCCTCAAATGAGAATTCAAACGATTTCATCATTATAATGTTTAATGTCAATCACTTCACCAAGAAGATAATTATACTTAGCCTCAGAATCATACATATCACCCTTATGATCAGTAAACCGGTTGCTATCGACCTGAATGAACATTGGCTCGCTATTTTTGCAATACTGTGTAATTTCTTTTAGCAGGCACTAAAATAGAAAAGTTTTACATAGACCGGCATTTTTTGTTATTAACTTGACTGACCAAAACTATTAATTAACATATCTCCAAGCTTAACAGTATAGGCACTGAGTGGCAAGAATAGGAAAACTGGCTTAGTAATTAATCTCGGTCAACTGAAATAAAATTGTACTTTTGCAGTTCAAAGAAATTCCCAATGGATGAAAAACCAGGGATGAATCTTCCGGTGTTATTTAAGAAAACCGTGAAGACATATGGTCACTGCAATGCAATGGCTATCGTCGGTGAAGTTCCAAAAACCTATCAGGAGATTGACCGCCACATACGGGCATTAATAGCTTTTCTGGAGCAACTAGGCATTAATCCTGGCGACAAAGTTGCCATCCTCAGCCCGAATATGCCCAACTGGGGTATCACTTATTACGCTATTACATTCATGGGAGCTGTTGCTGTTCCTTTATTACCTGATTTTCTTCCGGGAGAAATCGAGAACATCCTAAACCATTCCGAGTCGAAGGCTATTTTTGTTTCGGAAAGTTTATCGGATAAGGTTAGCAGCATCAAGAGCGACTTTTTAAAAGACACAGTCATTATTGATGACTTTTTGGTCAAAAAATCTGAAAATTCGGGTGTTTTCTTTAATCCCGATGCCGAGCCTGCCAGAGAATACCAGGTTAAAGATGATGACCTGGCATCCATCATTTACACATCAGGCACTACCGGTAAGTCGAAAGGAGTGATGCTTTCGCATAAAAATATCTGCTTCAATGCTTTAAAAGGAAAAGTGGTTCAGCCTGTCGATGAAAACGACCGGTTTCTTTCTATCCTTCCTCTTTCCCACACTTATGAAAACACACTGGGACTTATTCTTCCGATGCTGGGCGGATCATGTATATATTACATAGGCAAATCACCCACACCGGGAGTGTTACTTCCGGCCCTGAAGATTGTTAAACCCACAGTGATGCTGACTGTACCACTCATCATCGAAAAAATATACCGGACCAAAATATTGCCTACCCTGACTAAAAGTTGGATTTCCAAAGCCTTGTATAAAATTCCCTCTGTCAGAAGGGTAATGAACCGGATTGCCGGCAAGAAACTCATGAAAACCTTTGGTGGCAAGCTGCATTTTTTTGGCATCGGCGGAGCCAAGCTTGACAGGAACGTTGAAAGTTTCCTCATCGAAGCCAGGTTTCCCTATGCTATCGGATATGGGCTGACCGAAACCTCACCTTTGCTGGCAGGTGTAAATCCCCAGACCATCAGGCTTGAGTCGACAGGTCCCGCTATCGAAGGCGTGCAGTTGAAAATTAATAATCCTGACAAACACACCGCTGAAGGTGAAATCTGGGCCAAAGGCCCGAATGTGATGATGGGCTATTTCAAGGAACCACTCCTTACCAAAGAGGTGATAACCGCTGATGGATGGTTTAAAACCGGTGACCTGGGAGTGTTTGACAAAGATGGTTACTTGTATATTAAAGGACGGATAAAAAACATCATTGTAGGCGCAAATGGTGAAAATATTTACCCTGAAGAGATTGAATCGGTCATCAACAACTTTCCGCTTGTAAATGAATCACTTGTCGTGGAAAAAAAAGGTAAACTTGTTGCCCTGGTCCATTTTAACCATGAAGAAATTGAACAGCGCTACCACCACTTGAAAAACCACGTAGAGAATTATGTGGAGCGAAAAAAAGAGGAGTCGCTGATTGAAATACGCGAATATGTTAATAAGAGGGTAAATAAATTCTCACAATTGCAAACAGTCATTGTTCAGCCCGATCCGTTCAAAAAAACTCCTACGCATAAAATCAAGCGGTTTCTTTATACCTGATTTTGCAGCCCTATTCATATTTGATCACCTCAGCCGGATTGATCCTTGCGGTAAGCTTTATCACCAATGAATAGTAATCAATAATAATCTGTGTTTCTGTGAAACCAAAAAGTAAAATCTTTATCAGGCATCAGGTTTTTTCTTTTCCATTCGAAGATCACATTATCCCCGGCCATGAAAGACTTATCGGGCTGATAAGAAAGCGAATCAATAAGAATACTCCGCTTATCTGTGATCAATGAATAATTTGCTACTTCAAGAGGTTTTTTCCAATATTTTGTGGTTGTCAGAATGTAAGTTGCATTTCTGCCATTATGCGTTTGCCGGTAGAAGATCTTCACTTTCTTAATTTCCCTGCCGGAAAAATTCAATTTAAAAAAGAATCCGGAGTCTGTCCTTTGAGCAGGTTTCAGGTATTGGTTATTCGTGAAATCGAAAATTAAAGCCGAATCCAGTTTGAAATCCCGGTCAGGATATGAAATGGGGTACCAGAAAGTCATATATTCCGGATGAGACGAAGTATTTCTGAAATAATAATCGCCGTCGACCGTAAAAAAAGTTGTATCCAGTTGAAATGTCAGGTCCTCCCTGAAGAACTCAATTTCCTGGCTTGAAACCTTCAATGACAGCTTGAAGATCAGGATAAGAATAAGTCTGAAGTGTATCTTCATATCTATCGCACAACCAGCAACTGGCCAGATTTAACAGATTTATTATCAATGGATAATGAATAAAAATAGACGCCCTGCGGGAGGCCGTGTATGTCGAATGGCAATGCTAATGACTGTTGTCTTGAAAATGTACCTGACCTGATTTTCTTACCGGAATTTTCATATAGCGTTACCAAGCCGGTAGTATAAATAACGTCATCCGGTATATTAATAAAGAAATTGGTTTCATCACGGCAGGGATTAGGCGCAGGAATTATCGATATCCGGCTAAATTCCGGGGCTGGTTCAGGCACTCCGACAATCGTATCAAGCAAATAGATATCTTGAACGACAGTTGAATCGACTTCCATATTGATTTGAATGTTATTGGTGGATAAGTAATAGAAATGACCACCAAAGGATTGAAGAATAATATGATAAGAATAATTTTTTGCGAAGATTTTCTCTGTAAAATATCCTGTTAAGGTATCAAAAGTGAGATTCTCAATCCGATCCAAACAAATAAAATCTCCACTAGTCACAACGTTCAGATTTATATCAAATAACCGTCCTTTTAAATAGCCATAAGCATCACTGGTATCATTCGGGAAACCAAGTGTGGGGCTGTTATCCTTATAATAATAAATACTCCATGAAATATAACGATAACATATTGATTGTCCAGGCAATAATACCGGTATATTAGAATCAGGGTAACCAAAATTCAATTCCCACGGAAATATCTCATAATAACCATAATATCCAAACTCGTCAATCCCCTGCACATAAGAGTATAATATCAGATTATCCTGATCGGGATCTATTACTAAAGGTTCAAAAATGTCATCCTGATCAATTACAATCAGGAACTCATAAGAATTTATCGGGAAGGGCTTGATTCTTACAATGCCTGCATTGCTTTCAATAAATAGACTATCAATGGCTCTATCAAGGCTTAATTCCTGAGGAATATATATAGATATTTCGAGCTGCCATTCACCGGATTCGTTAAAATAGAGTTCAGAAATCTTAACATCCGGGAAATAAACGATGATCGGATTGCCAAAACCGCCTTTGACGATTAAGGCAAAAATTAAAACAACCAGGAACTTTTTCATTTTATGATATATTAGGTTAATCAATATTATAAAGATAGAAAATTTTTTAGTTGCATAGCAAATACCCCTCATTTTTGAGGACGAAGAAACTGTTGTATGGAATTATATTCTGGAAGCGGGGAACTGGAGCATAATGGGAGGTGAAGAGATATCATTTCCCCTTACAGATTATTCCGGTAAAATCGTACAACTCAAATTCAGAACATGGGGGCCTACCACCGATGCATGGATTGGCCTGTATGTTTCTGATCTGAAAATATCGTCCTATTTTGATAATGACTTGTCCGCATTAAATATTGAAGGTCCTCATAATGTCAGCATTAACCAATCCGGCATATGGATCTTGACGGTAAAAAATTCCGGTTTATTACCACAATCAGGATTTTCTGTTAAATTATTCAGTGCCAGGACCAATGAAGAAGGATGAAATAGACCTCAATATGAAGCCGGGGGGATTTTATTTGGTAACTATACAGGATTAATTTTCAGTCAAAACGATGAAGGTCAGGTTATTGCGATTATTGTTTTTCTTTAGTTCTGCAAAGTCGATCGTTGCAGAAGAAGATAAGTTATCAGAAGACAGGATTTCATCTTACATCATAATCACTTTTTTATTGATAACCTGGTACTTACTCCTTAATTTCAAAACATATACTCCACTGTTTAGAAAATTGACATCCAATGTGATGTTGAAATTCTTGTTACCTTCCTTACTGATGTAAGTTTTTCCCTGTGTATCAATTAATTCGACAGAAGTGAATAAATATGGAGAAGAAATTACCAGTTTTTTTCCAGTTGGATTTGGATAAATTTTTACCTGTAAGGGATCTATTTCATCATAACCATCAACCCCATAACCCGAAACATATACAGTGCTAACAGGCTCTTCCGGATCATTGCTGTAAATAGTGATATAACCGTTATACTCTTTACCTTCTTCAGGTAAAAACCGTATATACAGAGCTATATACTGATTCCCTATAATTTCCACTCCTTTTAAAAGAGGCTTATAACTGCCATTTGCTTGTTTGATATCATATCCTTCAGGTACCGTAACAGAATCAAGAATCAGCAGATCCGTGCCCAAATTATATACTAAAAGAGAATCGATTTTGGAAACTAAAAGAGGGCAATTGTTGAAGTTTATTTCATCCGTATCGATGCTGATTTGGGGTGGAGATACAATCTGATATTCGTAGGCTCCAATATCCACACGATTATTATAGATGCGTGGATGGAAATCAAGGTCATATTCAGGAAAGTAAGGGTAAGTCGTATCCGGATCACCGCTATCAATACAAGGGGATGCAGATGACAATCTGAAATCATTGTTTGCCGGGTCTACAAGAAGAGGATCAGCATCAATATTATTCCCTGAAAATCCATAATATTTCCCGCACGAGTATGTTATAGAGGCGCCCCATTCCCACCAATATGGCCAATCATCATAAAAAACTGAATTTCTAAGAATATACCTCTCTCCGGTAATACCATCTCCTTCATAGGCAATATTTTTTGCAAACGTACAATTCATTAGGGTTGAATAAAATGCAGCTGCTCCCCCACCACCATCATAATGATAAGTACCGGTAGCTACATTATTATAAAATAGAACATTCGAAACGACAGAATAATATACAAAAACACCTCCACCACTTCCTCGAATGTTGTTGTGAAATATCGAGTTATTAAGCACTAATAATGGATCAGAGAAATCATGCGGATGCACTGAGGAATAACATGAAATCCCCCCAGCGTTAAATCTAAATAGTGAATTTGACATTCTGACATGTGCATATTCAGAAATATCCACAGCCGGTCCAGGATTTGCATATTCAAAAATGCAATGATTAAATACAGCAGTGTCAATATGACCAGGAGAGGTACCGTGAATCAGGATACCACTCCAATTCTCAAGTTCTTCCGGTGATTCCCAGGGCATAATCCCTGTAAAAGTAATCTTGTCATTCAATGAGCCTAATGCCAGGATTTTCCCATTAATAACTAAATTATACTTTCCGTCAAACTTGACCGTGCATCCAGGTTCAACGTAAAGGGTCACACCGTTGGGAACAATCACATTTCCTGTAATATATACGCATCCAGTTAGGGTGGAATCCTGTTCAATAGTACCCGATAATTCATGACAAGCATAATAGTATGATTTAACGTATACGGTCTTCAATGGGAAATCAGGATCGTTACTGTTCACATTTATATCACAGAAATAATAACCAGTATCTGGTGGATAAAATCTGACCATAACCGTATCACTTTCATTTGGTGGCAGAATATAGGCCTCAATTTCATAACCCCAACCGGTTTGACCGGCTCTTTTTATTTCAAATGGTATTTCTGATAAAACAGAAAAAATCGTAAGATTACCTTCACCAATATTCTTAATGAAAATGCTATCTATGAATGCCGTTTGTCCACCCACTGCCCTGATTACTAATGTATCCGGATAAACCATGAGCCTTCCGGAAGAGATAGGATACTGGTATTCATAAGCGCCCATATCAATATTTTGCAGGATCCGGGGCAGGCTGTCAAGATCAACAGGAGGTAGATTAAGATCGGATGTGTCGGGATTTCCTGTATTTATTGCCGGGCTATTGGATGATAAACGGTAATTTGTATCATTGACAAATAATGGATATATTCCTATCAGGTTGCCCTGCCCGGATAAATTTCCTTCCGGAAGACAGGTAATAAGTGAATAGTCTGAAATTCCTGTTCCACTCAGATCATCCCCCTCGGGGTGACTTTCTGAAAGATTTAATGCAATAATTGTATTGTCCAGGTTTAATTGCCCATTATCAACTTGCACACCTCCACCTATGCTACTTAACCGTCCGCTCATAATTTTATCATCATTACTTGAGCATCTGTTTTTTGCAATAGTACAATTAATCAGGCTGATTGTGTTATCTGCGCAGAATATCCCGCCTCCATTCCCGGATCTGGAATATGTCGGATGGCCGCCTATACCCGTTTGATTCCCAGCCATCAGACAATTGATAGCCTTAAATACACCATGGTTCGAGATGGCGCCACCATCCCCCCCATTTCCATGAACTGTTACATAGACTGCACCTCCTCCATCACCTCCCTTACCGGTAAAGTTTTCCGATAATGCTGAAAGCAATAGATTGCAAACACCGAAGTTAATTATCACTCCGCCTTTACCACCATCTTTTGCTAGTGATGAAAAATCTCCACCTGCACCACCTCCATTACCTGAAGAATTGTTACTAAAAAAACATCGCTCAATTAGTAATTCACCTGTATTGTAAACAGCCCCGCCACAACCGCCTTCTCCCCCTTCAGCATCTGAGTGATATTGTCCGTAACAATATCCGCCATGTCCTGCATTGTTAAAATTAATTGTACAATCTATCAGATGAAGATTGCCCCGGTTATATATTGCGCCTCCATTGCCACCATCACCTCCAGTATCATCAGGAGGTTGAGGAATGCCGATGCCGCCATTTCCAGCACGATTATTTGATATATCGCAATTATTCATGATGAGGTTTCCGCAATTGTAAATTCCACCGCCATCATCGCCATCTTCTCCTACCTTGCCATCACCGGTTTTATTGTATTTCACCATGCAATCCTTCATCAACAAGGTGCCGTTCGCTATATAAATACCTGCTCCTGGTTCAATATCAATATTTTCTTCTCGTGTCCGGCCATAAAGAAATTGAAGTCCCTGAAAAAAGACAGTATTGTCCGTTACTGAGTCTGAAATATTTATAATCCTGAAAAATTGTACCGTATTGATAGTGTCCCTAATAATGCAAACATCATTACCTATGATACTCAGCGATTTGTCAATCAGTAATTCCCCCGATGTCAGATATCCCGTATCAATGGATTCTGCAAATTTGATAGTATCACCATCATTTGCTGACGAGATCAGGTTTCGCAATGTACCCACTCCATTATCACC
This sequence comes from Bacteroidota bacterium, assembly GCA_026391695.1. Taxonomy (NCBI): domain Bacteria; kingdom Pseudomonadati; phylum Bacteroidota; species Bacteroidota bacterium. The sequence goes on along the minus strand of JAPLDP010000033.1, from coordinate 49,200 downwards.
AGCGTCACTAACGAACCATATATTTTGAGTTTTTCCTGCACTATAAATGAAAGTCAAAAGAAAGAGAAATAATAATGACCTTATAGATTGTGTCATATTTTCAATATATTATTGCTTTTCTATCTTAAGAAATGATCATGATATTATCTTATGCTATTAAACTTTTTGCTGATAGGGCATTCATTTAATAATACAAAAACAAGATATTCAGTTTAATCAAATATATTATAATACAAAGCTAATAAATATATATGCAATATCGCTTAAACCACTCTCACAATGGCAAATCTCTCGTGAGGTATTCGGAATAATCCCTCACAGCAGGTTCATATTTTTCCTTGAATAACTGGGATGAAATGATAAAGTCGGCAGTGGAGCGGTTGCAAGCCGTTGGAACATTATAAAGAACTGATATTCTGAGCAATGCTTTGACATCTACCTCATGCGGATGGGGCAGCATCGGATCCCAGAAGAAGATCAGGATATCGATCTTACCTTCGGCAATCATGGCACCAAGCTGCTGGTCGCCACCAAATGGGCCGGATTTCAGCTTGATCATGCTCTCTTTCAAGGTCTGTCCCTCCCCCATTTTGGCATTCAAGGCATCTTCGACAACCTTGCCGGTGGTACCTGTGCAGATAAGCGTATGGTTTACTAGGTAATCCCAGTTCCATTCCACCCATTCAACCAGGTCTTTTTTACAGTTGTCATGTGCCACAAGGGCAATACGTTTCACAATCGTTGTTTCCTGTTCAGGCATAAGTATTGAAAGTTAATTATTGACTCGTTTGGATTTGCCTTCAATATAGGTCGTGAACTTTTCCGAATCCTGGGAAAGTTCAAATTTCACGCTCACCGTTTCTTTGTCAAGAAAGATATATGATAACCTGAAGGTCGGCATACCCTGAATCTTTTCACTCGTCAGGATAATTGCATTGTCAGGGTAAGTTATTGTATAATTTATAACGTGTCCTTCATTATCAAAATAAATAGCGTTTACCGGACTACCATTATTATCAGGGTAAATAATCATCAGGTCGTCGTGGATAATTTCAGGATTATTTTCCATTGCCGGATATTCGGAATGGTTTTTCCTGACAAGGATATTATTATCCAGGTCCGGTTTAAATGAAAATGTTCCGCCTCCCTGGCCGGGTTGACCGCTTCCCTCACCTTTCCAGTCACCAATTAATGAACTCCATTGCTTCCAGGTATCTGCCTGTGGTTGTCCATAAAGCATCATAATAATCCCGCAAAGAGCGATAGTCAATATGCACCGTGTTTTCATAAAGTTCAGCTATTTAAAAAAAAAGAAAGTTGAAAATATTGAGCAGGAATTAAAATCCCCAGGGATACTCATTTCTTTCCACGCAATATATTCCGCTCGGATTCTCAGACAAATCAACAGTAAAGTCAAGCTTTACCTGGTCATAACAATAGGGTTCCTCAACGATCACCTGATACTGTCCTATAATGATATCCGTGATCTCTATATCAAGATCATACAGGCACTCACACTCGCAGAGCGGTGCCTGCTCAAATTCCTGGATTTTTATCGTATCATTTGTTACAGTCAAAGTACAATAAATATCTTCCGGACAGCAATTAAACCCAGCATTGATATGTTTCAAAATTAATTTATTTTGCTGCAGAAAATATTCATATTCTATGCAACTTTCATTGCTATCAGCAACGGTTTGCCTGTCAGATGACGACAGAGCTTTGCAATCGGAATGAGCAACCTGAATTGTAGCATGTTCATCATTATGATCATCTTTGTGGCATCCAACAGCAAAAATTAATGGTATAATTCCGGTTAAAAGAAAATATCTCCTCTTCATGACTGAAATTTATTTATTTTATTATATAGACCAGACATGTTTTTAAAAGTTGCCTGGTAAATACTCTAAATCGATCAACAGAATTCATGAACAATGATCAATTTGATAAACAAAGTTATATAATTTTAACTGGAACTATATTCTATTGAAAAAACTCTCTGAACATACTGGATTAGAAATTCACTAAAAATTTTCAATTTCCAGCTATTATTTTATTCGTATTTTTGAGTAAAATGAAAGACAAAACCATAAAAAAATCTTTTACCCTATTTTTATAGAAAATTTAACTGTGTAAGTAAAATCTCAGATACCAAATTGAGCGAAGCGAAGCTGAGCGAAATCCCGACTCTGCCGGGATACCAAATAAATTTCAAGCACCAAATATCAAACAAGTTAATCTAACCTATCCAAAATGAAGACAACTTTTATAAAATGCAGCAGACAAACGGCGACTCTCATTTTAATCATGATTGCCTTAAATTCTCAAAGTCAGGTCCAGTTTTTATCTCATTCGGAAAAGCTGACTCCAATGAATCAGAACCGGATGACACAAGATTATATCGCATTTCCGGGGACTACCGAATATATCTTTGATGATAGCACTTCGGAAAACGGTTGGGCTGTCAATCCGGGATATATAGGCTGGATGGGCAATGAATTCCCGGTCCCACCCACTGCCACTGGTGCTATACAGTCATTTAAATTGTACTTTGTGACAAATGAAATCCATGGTAACGCGCAGGTGAGTATTGATGTCTTCGATTCGACCCGGAATCTGATAGGCTCTTCCGGTTTATTCACTCCACCAAACGATGACTGGGTGGTTGTAAATGTGAACAATATCCCGTTCACAGGTAAATTCTATGCCATGGTGAAATGGAATAATACTCTTAATAGCACAAACTGGGTAGGTTACGATGAAAATGGACCGTATACAGCTCAGGATCTCGCTTGGTACCAAGATGGTACGACCTGGCAGAAGCTATCGATGATAGCCGCCAATCCCGGTGTATTTCTTCTACGTGCCACGGCTACGTTAAATATTGGCATACCGGAACTCACAGGTGGTTCACTACTGATCTATCCGAATCCCTGTTATGATGTCATAACGATTGAAATCCCAAAAAGCGATCATTCACAAAAGACCTTTTCCATCATCAATACATTGGGGATCAAAGTGAAAACCTTTACCGGAATATCCCCGGTACAACACATCAATGTTGGTGATCTGCCCCCTGGCACATACTTAGTATATGTTGACGATAAAGAGAATCACTATTTTGGGAGATTTATTGTCCCTGATTTTTGATGCGTCAGGGTTGCCGGCGGGAGTGTATTTCTATCAACTTCAGGCAAATGGAATGATTGACACAAAGAAAATGATAGTATACAAATGAGTTTTACCACAATAGCCACAATAGGACACAATAGGGAATTATTTTTTCTATTGTGATCTATTGTGACTACTGTGGTGAATAATAAGTGTCACTGCACGAAAGAGTCAATATATTTCCTGATATTCTACCAGAAAAAAGTAGTCTGCGCAGATTTTGACGTACCAATACTATTTCCGTCGAGAAAGACTTCCGCATACACCGAGACCAGATGTCTGGTTTGGGAGGTGGAAATGTTAAGGGCAGAATAAGGCATTTCAATTTTCAGATCCTGCAAATAATATTGCCGGACTGGCACAGAAATAACAGGGGAGTATGATACGGAATTACCATTAGGCTCGCAATGGATCGTATCTCCGTGCAAACAGGGTAATGGCTTTCGGTAGCTATCCATGAACCGTACTGCTATTTTCAGCTCCCTTCCAACAGCATCTTCAAGCAGTCCGATCAAAGAAATACTCATCACCGGATTCTTACTACCTTCTGCCATGGTGTGATCAACAACAAGTTTATCCATCAGCAACCGTTCTATCCCGGGAGGAGAGATATCGGATTCCATACCATTAAAAAGATATGCAACACGGAAACAGTATACACCCTTTTTGTTGACCTCAAATGTAAAAGTTCCAAAAGGTGCATTGTCTGTGCCGGCATCATCAATACCGTCTTTGACCATGAAAGATCCGGAAGCGCTCGCTGCCGGCACTCCGTTGCCGGTATAGACAAGTGCAGCATCAACAGTTTTGCTGAGGCTGAAAAGATAGGATGTTTTCTCCCAGTAAAAGGATAAATCAGGCTTACTGGCTATACCCGTTGAGTCGCCAACAGTAAAACGTACATGCAGCCAGTCGTTGTCGCTTTGCACTTCCCTTGCATCCCGATAGCAATCCAGCAGTCCCCTGACTGTATCAATGACCGGATAGCTGAACACCTCCACGTTGATAGTCTGTCCCTCAGCCAGGTCGGTGACATCCTGATCAAACCGCCATCCGATCCTGAAAGTCTGCCTGCAATCATAACTACTCTTTGGTGTCAAATAGAGCAAAAGTTCCCCACCCTTTGAATCGAGACTTTCAACCTGGGGTCCGCCTGTTATGAGCTTATCATATACAGGTAATCCTTCAAAATCATAAATAATATCGGCAAGCGACCAGCGGGTATACTGCGTTTTTTGCTGGCCGGCACAAATCATGCAGACCATTATTACGGGCAAAAACGACATCCATATCGACTTGAATCTCATATATAATTTATTTCAGGATTTCCTGTATGCTATAAAGGCAATCATCAATGTGCCATCAGAAAAGACTAAAAATATAAAAACAAATCGCCCCGGCAATGGCAGATGCGGGTATTGTCAGAATCCAGGCAACGACCATATTCCCTGCCACCATCCACCTGACAGCTGATATTCTCTTGGAAGATCCCACACCCAGAATAGAAGAGGAAATGACATGGGTTGTACTTATGGGAGCGCCAAAAAGGGAAGCAGACATGATGACCAGAGAAGCGGAAGTTTCAGCGGCAAAACCATGAATAGGTACCATTCTAAAGATCTTATGACCCATTGTCTTGATTATTTTCCAGCCCCCGTTGGCAGTACCGATTGTCATTGCCAAGGCACAGGATATTTTTACCCATAAAGGCACCTCAAAGGCCGGAATGACGTGAAACAGGAGGAGAGCCAGAGTTATGATTCCCATCGTCTTCTGCGCATCATTATTGCCATGGCTCAAGGCCATGAAAGCGGCCGAAACGATCTGAAGCTTGCGGAACATCTTGCTAACTTTTCTTGGCTTATAGTTGTAAGTTATCCATGCCAGCATCAGCATTAAAAGGTAACCACCAATAAATCCTGCTATAGGCGACATGAAGAGCGGAATGATTATTTTATCAATGATGGTTGAATAATTTAGCGATGCCCAGCCTTTATACCCAATCGCTGCGCCAATCAGCCCACCAATCAGGGCATGTGAAGATGAGGAAGGAAGTCCGAAAAACCATGTTATCAGGTTCCAGATTATTGCCCCCACCAGTGCGGCGAGGATGAGTACCTGATTATTAGCAATCATTTCAGCATTGACAATACCTTTTCCGATGGTCGATGCAACATGCGTTCCCAGAAAAGCGCCAAGAAGATTCAACACTGCTGCCATCATTACCGCCTGTCGCGGGGACAACACCTTTGTCGATACAACTGTCGCAATGGCATTGGCACTGTCATGAACACCATTTGTGTAATCAAAAATGATGGCAATCAGAATAATTAAGACTAAAAGAATTTGAATGTCAGGCATTTTTCAAAGATATTCCCTCAATGGTATTTGCTAAAAATTCTGTACTTGCAAGGGCTTCTTCAATTCGGTCGTAAATATGTGCCCATTTGATCAGGTTCAGTAATTCCTTTGTATTTTCAGCAGGATTTTCGTAGATCTCACCAAGAGATACAAGCAACATCATATCGGCTTCAAGTTTTATCTCCTTAACTTTTTTAGTGGATTGTTCAACATCTTTTCTGGTGCTCAATGTGCCCAGCATGACAGAAATTTCTTCAAGTATTGTTTTCATCTTCTGGACCAGATCTAAAGCTCCCGGCCTGATATTCTCAAAATTATACAGACCGATCCTCGTCGCAATGGCACGTATGGAATTTAAAACGTTCTCCTGTGCCATGTTGATCGCAAAGATATCTTCCCTGTCTATAGGAGTTATAAAAGTGAGCGATAATGACTTTGCTATTTCCTTTGAAATATCATTCCCCGCCAGTTCATTTTTTATGATCTTCCCGCATTTCTCAGAGATATTGGTATAATCCCCGAATAAATCGCTTAACAGGGATGAGCTTTCTAACAGAATGTTATTCTGCTTTTTAAACAATTCAAAAAATTTAATGATCCTTGGGAAGAAACTTATAGCCATAATGCATTCATTTTTTTAAGCAAAAGTAAAAAATTTGCCATTGTATTGTTGATGACATGGAAAATCTAAGTCAAATATGAAAATGAATCCATTCCCACGATGCACAATATTCCATGCTAGCATCTAAAACAATTCCGGGTTTATTTATCAACCACTTTCCCCGAAGTCCAAGCTCCCGGGCAGATAATTCAAAATGACAGTATGCAATGCCCATATCAATCCGCTGTAGATCAACATCAGATGCTGAAACTTTGTCAGGATTTCTTCTGAAAAGATAAAAATGAAACAGGGTTCCCTGTCTGATCAATCTCCAGGGCTGGCGATTACTTGCTGAGGGAGCAAGCCGCACCATTTCAAGGACTCTTGAAAAACCCTGTGAATCATCATTTGGAAAAGGTCTGGAAAAATCTTCATCAAAAAAAAGTTCTTTCCAGGGTTTTCGGTGTTTAGAACCAGCCACTATCCTGATCAGGTTATCCCTGAAATCATAACCATCTTTACTATATCCTATAGGTGTAATGGCGGGGATAACTTCATCCTCTTTCAATGTGATGGTTTTTGCGAATTCACTTCTTCGTAATGATCCTCCAATCCAGCATGTCCCCAATCCCATTTGCGTAAAATGAAGAATCTTTGATTCCAGGATATAGCCATAATCCTCCAGGTTCATTGGATCATTTTTCTGCACTGCACCTACAATAAATCTGGAAGCGCCGCCGATAAAACCATATGTTCCAAGCCGGGCATTCTGATCCTTGTAATCATCAGTTCTGATAATACTGAAACGGGCTCTGTTAGCGAATGGGCCCGTATTATCAGTGTTAAGAATTTTAATAATATCAGCAGTTACATTATTGTCAATGTCTGTCTTTTCATATGTCCGAATGGACTTCCTTTTCTGAATGGCAACAAATACTGAAAGGTCATAATTCATCAGCAAGAAGAGTTTAAAATTCCGCCAAATTTAGATGATTTAATGAATGCTCAGCCATGGAAGAAATTAATAAAAATTTTGCAACTTGCATGCGCTTTCACTTTTAAAACAAAATGCTTTTCTGAAATACCTGTTATTATGATAATGCAGCAATCCCAGCGACTTTACTCAATTGATGCCCTCAGGGGATTCGACATGTTCTGGATCATCGGGGGCGAATATGTCATCCATTCCTTAAAGGCCTGTACGGGATGGACATGGACCATATGGTTATCGAGTCAGCTCGAACATGTTGAATGGAATGGATTCCATTTTTATGACCTGATATTCCCTTTGTTTTTATTCCTGTCGGGCATGACCATGCCCTTTTCCTTATCAAGACAACTTGAAAACGGCATTCCTAAAAGCAGGATATATCTGAAGGTTTTTCGGAGGGCATTGTTACTTGTGCTATTTGGCATCATCTATAATGGGTTATATGATCTTCATTTTTCCCAGATCCGGTTTGCCAGTGTCCTGGGACACATCGGAATAGCCTATTTTTTCGCTGCTATTATCTATCTCAATACCAATGTGAAGCGACAGATTATCTGGATCATCGGGCTATTATTGGGATATTGGGCGATTCTCAAACTCGTTCCGGTTCCAGACGTTGGTGCTGGTGTTCTGACCATCGATGGTTGCATTAATGGCTATGTCGACAGACTTTTATTACCCGGTAAGTTCTATGAAGGTATCTTCGATCCGGAAGGAATCCTTGTCAAGATACCTGCAGTGGCAACTGCACTCCTCGGTGCTGTAACAGGATCATTTGTCAAAATGACCAGGATCAAAGGACTGCATAAAACCGGATATCTGCTTCTTGCATTCATTTTTCTTTTTATGCTTGCCAGGCTATGGGATTTATGGCTTCCTATCAATAAAAAACTCTGGACGAGCTCCTTTGTTCTGTATGCCGCAGCATGGTCGGTTTTATTTTTCACTGTTTTTTACCTGATTATCGACGTTCTGGAATTCAGGAAATGGGCATTCCCATTTGTTGTCATTGGCTTGAATCCGATAACCATTTACATGGCAACATCGCTTATCGATTTTTCAATTCCTGCAAACCACATTTTTGGCGGATTGATGGCCTTTGTAAGTCAGAACTGGCAACCCGTCTTCATGGGATTGATGGTAATACTTATTGAATGGCTTCTATTGTACTTTTTATACAAGAAGAAAATCTTTCTTAAAGTTTAAGGAGGTTTTCAATCAATCATCAGGGAGTTCAAAAATAATTTCAAAAAAACTACATCTTTTGTTAAAGCTATTAAATTATGTCGTATGTTTGCGTCATATAACATAAAATGTATGACTTATACAAAATCAGATGTTTTTGACCAGGAACTCCGCGAGATAGCGCTCATAGCCAAAGCCCTGTCACACCCTGCCAGAGTAGCCATCCTCAAATATCTTGCAGAAACAAAAACCTGCATATCAGGCGACATCTCAAATGAGATCCCTTTAAGCCGGACAACTGTGTCGCAACATTTACAGGAACTAAAAAAAGCCGGAATGATCAAAGGTGAAATTGACGGCGTAAAAATCAACTACTGCCTTTCCTCCACTGCCATTACAAAATTTAAAACATTAATAAATAAATTCTTCAGCGATATCAGTTGTTGCTGACAACGAATTGACATTTAATCCGATCACTTTTAATGAATGAAACAGATGAAAACAAAAAAAGACATTAAAGACATTGTCAGAGAAAAATATGGAAAGATTGCCGATAATTCCATGAAGAACAAGTCCTGCTGTGGTTGTTCAAGCCTTCCCGAAGATGAGAGCACTTACACTGTCTTCAGTGATGAATACCATGATCTGGAAGGTTATAATCCTGACGCTGATCTGAGCCTCGGATGCGGCTTACCAACAGAATATGCCGGTATAAAAGAGGGCGACACGGTGCTCGACCTGGGCTCCGGTGCCGGAAACGATTGCTTTGTGGCAAGGGCACTGGTTGGCGAACAAGGTAAGGTCATCGGACTGGATTTCACGCCGTCAATGGTGTCAAAGGCTAAAATGAATAATTATAAACTCGGCTTCCAGAATATCGAATTTATTACCGGTGACATTGAGCACATCCCTTTGCCTGATCATTCTGTGGATGTAGTCATTAGTAACTGTGTGCTTAACCTGGTGCCCGATAAAGCGAAAGCCTTCAGTGAGATATATCGTGTGCTGAAACAGGGTGCCCATTTTTGCGTTTCAGATATTGTGCTGAATGGTGTCATGCCCGATGCCTTAAAAGAAGATGCCATCCTCTGGGCAGGTTGTGTTTCGGGGGCCGTTCAAAAAGACGAATACCTCCGGATTGTCAGCGATGCGGGATTCCGGGATATTGACATCCCAAAGGAAAAGAAAATCGATCTGCCGGATGAAATGCTGAAAAAATACCTTTCTGCGGAGAAAATCAGTGAATTGCGGCAGAAGGTTTCCGGAATTTACAGCATAACGGTAAGGGCACACAAATCTTAATACTGTTCCCGTATCCCGGGTCAGGCATGGCTAAGGGTATTTATCTGGTCAATGTAAAATCAGATCAAGGAACATCCACGGGTAGGATAGTCTTTAATTAATGTTCGATCACAAATATTTCGTTGAGTCGACCAGTATAGGGCAATAATCCAGCCAGTTGTGAATGATTTGCCGGCCTGAATCCGTCATGAATGATTCTGGGTGAAACTGGACGCCTTTAACATCAAAGTTAACGTGAGTGACTGACATGATAATGTCATCTTCACTCACTGAGGTGACCCGGAGCGCCTCCGGGATATTATCCGGAACAGCAGCCCAGGAGTGATACAGTCCGACATAGATATCTTCAGGAAGACCGGCAAACAGGTAATCCGCGGTATCCATAATTCTGATTCGTTGCTTTATCCCATGATATACTCCCGGCAGGTTATAAAGCTTTCCTCCAAAGTATTCAACGATAGCCTGGAATCCCAGACAAATCCCCAGAATTGATTTATCTTTACAATAGATACCGATGATCTCATTCATGACGGGAACCTCAGAAGGAATGCCGGGACCGGGAGAAAAAATGATCTTATCATAGCCTGCAACAGCTTTGATATCGACTTTATCATTCTTGATTACGTCATAGTGACAGGTTCCATGCTCTTCAATGATCTGAACTACATTGTAAGTGAATGAATCAAAGTTATCGATGATAAGCAGCCGTGGGTTCATGGATTCATCTCAGTACTTAAAAAGTCTGCATGTAATGTCAAATACAGAAACAACCATCAGAAAAATGAATGATATGGGAAAGAGAAGGATCCCGTTTCTGTTTATCATTGATTTTGAGATGATTGAATCATATATTTTTCCCTTAGATCAAGCAGAAGGAAATGACATTCTCTTCTATATCAATGGATTAACGAATTATTCCCATCCTGAACGTCCTGATAAAGTTATTCATTTTGAAAAACATCCTGTTTCTTTTAAGGACTATTCTTACAGATTTGACATGGTCATGAAGAACATTGCTGCAGGCAACACCTATCTGATAAACCTGACATGCCCGACACCTGTTGATACCAATATGATCCTGAAAGAGATATTCGTTTTAAGCTCAGCAAAGTACAAATTACTTTTTCAGGATAAGTTTATCGTATTTTCTCCTGAGACTTTTGTGCAGATGAATAATGGCCATATCTCTTCTTACCCGATGAAAGGGACGATTGATGCGTCGTTGGCCAATGCCACGCAGATAATTCTTAACGATAAAAAGGAGACGGCTGAACATTATACCATTGTCGACCTTATCCGCAATGACCTGAATATGGTGGCAAAGAGAGTGGTCGTGGAGAAATTCAGGTATATCGATAAAGTTTACACGAAAGACAAAAACCTGCTGCAGGTAAGCTCTAAAATCACCGGGGAACTCAGTGCAGGTTACCAGGGTCATATCGGAGAAGTGCTCTTCACTCTGCTGCCTGCCGGCTCAGTGACGGGTGCGCCAAAGAAAAAAACAGTGGACATCATTTTGGAGGTTGAGGGTTATAAACGGGGGTTTTATACGGGTATTTTTGGTTTTTTTGATGGCGAAAACCTCGATAGTGGCGTCATGATACGTTTTATTGAAAAAACCGGTCATGGCCTGATATATAAAAGTGGTGGCGGCATCACCTCTTTCAGCGATGTGCATTCAGAATACCAGGAAATGATTGATAAAGTATATGTGTCGATAATATAAAACAGGATTAAAAAAAATGCGTACTTTTAGGGTAACGAAAGTAATATGAATTACGAATTCTAACCCCAAGTACGCATTAATGTAATGACCCATAAAAAAAGTAGAATAAGATTCTTCATTTTCGCATTATTACCTTCTCTTTTGCCACTTCAATTAAATTTTAAAATAATTTGTTAATATATTCCTTTTCAAAAATTTGTATAATATGTTTATATATTCTATTTTTAAATTTTTACTTTAAATGAAGTGAAAACTAACATCTTAATATAGTTACAAATGAAAAGAAATTTAGCTTTAATTCCCTTTGCGTTCGTCCTGCTTCTATCACTGAATCAAGCTGCATTTTCGCAAAAGTCACCGATGAAGTATGGTAAAATCGTTCCGGAAGAACTTAAAATGACCGTCTATTCGCAAGATACAAATGCGAGTGCTGTTGTATTGGGCGATTTCGGCAAATCATATTTCGAATATAGTGAACAGGATGGGTTTCAAATTAAATTTGAACATCATACCAGGATTAAGATATTTAATAAGAATGGTTATGAATGGGCCAATGTCAGGATTCCTCTGTATCATGATATGACTTCAAGAGAAAAACTTACTTCAGTGAAGGCCTCCACCTATAATTTTGATGAAAAAGGGAAGATCGCTGAGACTTCAATGAAGAAAAATGCGGTATTTACTGAAGAATCCTCGTCCAACTGGGACAACTGCAAATTCACATTGCCTGGAATCGCTGATGGTTGCATCATAGAATATGAATATACGATCATATCCGATTTTATGTTCAACCTTAGGGGGTGGCAATTCCAATCTGCCATTCCGATCATCTGGAGTGAATATATGGTAACCATTCCCGAATATTTTACTTACAATCTGAGTTCAAGAGGATATGAACCGTTCTTCATCAATGAGAAGACAAGAGTTCCCGGATCGATAAATTATACCGTTAAAACCGAGACGCAGGAAGGATATGCAGTGAACCGGACATCGCAGATAGAAACAATCAATTTTCAATCAAATCGTTACAGGTTGGTCACACAAAATGTGCCGGCACTGGTTGAGGAACCGTACATGACTACTATTAATAATTATTTTACGAGTATCGAATTTGAGCTGGCGAATATCCAATATCCCAATTCCGCCAGGAAAGATTATACACAGACATGGGAGGCGATTAATGAATTGTTAATTGAAGACGAAGATTTTGGTTTGCAGTTGAATCGAAAAGGATTTATTTCGGAAACTGTCGAATCACTAATTTCCGGAATAAATAATCCACGGGAAAAAATGAGGGTGATATATGATTATACAAAAACTCACTATAAATGGAATAATGAAAAGAGTAAATATGTCACCACCAATATTAAAGAAGCTTATGATAAAGGAACAGGGAATGTTGCAGACATAAATCTCGCGTTGGCAGTTATGCTCCGACAAGCCGGACTGAATGCTGAACCGGCCATTTTAAGCACCAGGGATAACGGCATACTTCATCCAGCCCATCCCTCACTTACCCAGTTCAACTATGTTATTGTTGCTGTTAACATCAATGATACCTCCTACCTGTTAGATGCTACGGAGCCTCTATGTCCTGCAAACCTTCTGCCTTACAGGTGTTTAAACTTTAACAGCAGAATCATAAGCGAGAAAGGCTCAAAAGATCTTGATATCAAACCGAACAACAAATATTCAGAGACCGTCATAGCTGAGCTTAAAATCACTCCCGATGGAACTGTCGCAGGATCTTATATTATTGACTTAGATGGTTATGCCGCACTAAACAGAAGAAAGGAAATAACTGCTGAGGTCAATATTCAAGATTATATTGAAAAACTTCAAAACGACCATCCCGGCTTGACGGTCACAAAGTACAGCTTTGAAAACCTTGATAATGTTTATTCATCATTGAGATTCAATTCTGAGATAACATTAACGGGCCTTGCTCAGGGATTTAGTGACAGGATATACTTAAATCCAATGCTTATCGACCAGGAAAAAATCAATCCTTTCAAACTTGAGGAGAGAAAATTTCCTGTTGATTTCGGGCACCCATTCGAAATTAACTATGTTGTCCGCATTGAAGTCCCGGAAGAATATGAAGCCGAAGAAATGCCTGAAAATGCAAATGTTACATTACCCAATTCAGGGGGGAAATTCATATATAATATTACAAAGACAGGAAACATATATCAGTTAACAAGTAAATATACGGTTGATCGGACTCTCTTCCTGCCAGGTGAATATCCTGTCATTAAAGAATATTTTAACCAGATAGTAACCAAACAGTCTCAGCAAATTGTTCTCGTCAGAAAAAATCAATGATATGAAGTTCAGACTGATTTTAGCTTTCCTGCTTATATTTTCGATCATTGTATCTGGTCAGGAGAACTATAGTGTGGCTGAAATTCCTTCTCCCCTTTTGGAAAATACTGCTGCCATATACCGAGACTATGATCTGATATTTACGGTCTATTCTATTAGTATGGCTATTAAAAAAGTTCATTTGGCAATAACCGTACTAAACAAAAGCGGTGATGTGTTTGCTGATCTTAATGTCTTTTATAATTCATTTATTAGAATATCAGAGATTGATGGGAAAATTTATAACAAGGAGGGAGAACTTATATTAAAGCTTAAAAATGCTGACTTTGAAGATTTCAGTGCTGCCAGTGGGTTTTCATTATATGAAGAAAACAGGGTCAGGCATTTTACTCCCAACGTCAACTCATATCCATTCACCGTTGAGTATAATTATAAAGTAACCTACTCCAGTTTAATTAATTACCCCGTCTGGCAACCACAATACGACTATGATCTGTCAGTGCAACATTCCACCTTTCAAATTATTATGCCTAAAAATCTGAATTTCAGATATAAGGAATTAAATATCCCGGAACAGGTAAAGATTTCTTATGAAAAGGGTACAACAATTTATCAATGGAGTGTCAGTAATTTGACCGTCAAAGAAAAAGAACCATATTGTCCTTATCTGTACGAATATACTCCATTGGTCATTACAGCACCAAATGAATTTAAATATGGCGGTTATAAAGGTAACATGGAGAGCTGGGAGAGTTATGGTCAGTGGACTAAGGATTTATTAGCCGGAAGGGATATATTGCCTGAATCTACGATCACAGAAATTAAAGAACTGACAATGGACTGTAAAAACAGAATTGAAATCATCAGAAGGGTTTACAACTATGTCCAGGAAAAAACACGATATGTCAGTATTCAGCTCGGAATCGGCGGTTTCCAGCCAATAGGTGCAGATAAGGTGGATGAAGTGAAATATGGTGATTGTAAAGCTCTTGTAAATTATACAAGAGCTTTATTAAATGCTGCAGGCATTAACTCGTATTATACTGAGGTGAGAGCCGGAAATAATGAAATGGATCTGATGATTGATTTTCCTTCGAACCAGACGAATCATATCATACTTTGCGTACCCAATGAAAAAGATACAATATGGCTCGAATGTACAAGTAAAACAAATCCATTTGGTTATACCGGTAACTTTACAGATGACCGTCATGTTCTTCTCATAACAGAAGATGGCGGCAAAATTGTTAAAACCAACTCCTATGGACTTGCTGACAATACCCGTTCCAGAAAAATGGAAATGCACATAGATGGATCCGGTTCAGCAAAAGCCTCTGTCAAAACGACCTATTCAGGGCTAAAATTCGATGATATATCAGTGGTAATCAATAAGTCTTCTGAAGAACAAAAAAAATGGTATTACAACACGTTACCACTATCTAATTATATAATTAAGAACATATTCTATAAAGTCGAATCAAACCCGGTACCTCGGGTTCATGAAGAGTTGGATTTAATTCTGAATACCTATGCCTCAGTGACGGGGAAACGCATGTTTATTTCACTTAATCCCCTTGGCAAACTTTCCTCAGTCCCAAAAACCATTGATGAACGAAAAACAGAAGTTGTCATCAGATACCCTTTTCAGAATGCCGATACCATCATCTTTCATATTCCTGATAATTTTAAAATCGAATCTATTCCGGAAAACATACAATTTTCATCTACTTTTGGGGAATACTATATGACCACTGGTCAGCAAGAGAATAAGATATTTTATATTAGAGGTTTAAAAATGAATAAAATTATATCACCTGCTTCCACCTATCCGGAGTTAGTTGACTTTCTTCAAAAGATTTATAACGCTGATAAAATTCAGGCAGTTTTGACAAGAACGTTATAATCATCATGAAAAGTCATTTCCTGACACTTTCACTGTTTTTCCTGACAATCATTGTCAGTGGACAAACGCTTACCTGGGAGAAAACCTATTCCAGAGGTGGTAAAGAAGTGGCTTCATCCATCAAACACACATCCGACGGAGGGTATATCGTTGCCGGCTGTACAGGCATCAATTACGATACAAATGACATGTGGATATTGAAGCTGGATGTTCTTGGTGATACACTGTGGACGAGAATTTTTGACTTCGAAAAGGCGGACTGGGCATTATCCGTCATTCAAAGTAACGACGAAGGTTATGTTGTATCCGGATTCACGTCGCCGACTTCAGTAAGCCAGGGAACGAAAATGAAGATCATAAAATTGACAGAAACGGGTGATACAATATGGACTTATCAATATGAGGTTGAGGAACTTCTCGCCAATGATGTCATTAAATCGGTTGACGGGGGTTATATAGTCCTTGGTTGTAACTATTCTGAATGGCCTGATAAGATTGTCCTTCTGAAACTAAATGAAGACGGAGAAACAGATTGGATAAAAACTTACCAGGGCGAAGATTATGGAGTCATTTATCAAATGAAACAGACATCGGATACAGGGTACATTATGGTCGGACAGATATACACCAATCCTGAAAACGGGTACGATATTTTTTCAATGAAACTTGACCGATACGGTGACACGCTGTGGACAAAAACTTTCGGCACTGCTGACTATGAAATTGCCTTTTCAGTTGAAGAAACCAATAACGACCAGTATATTGTTGCTGTGACGCAGGATTATGGTAACTTGATCATTTTCTATTATCTGGATGCAAATGGAAATATACTGACGGATAAATCTTATGCAATGGAGCCAGGGTCGAGTATCTACCTGATAGAAAAAACCTCCGATGGTGGATTCATCTGTTCAGGCCACGGCCGGCAGCTATCAGGAGAAAATGGTCTTTTTATAATGAAATTAGATGAAACCGCGGATTCTGTCTGGACAAGGTTTTATCAAAAAAATGCTTATTCAGACTCATGGGCCGAAGAAATTCATCAGACAGATGATGGAGGGTATATCGTTGGAGGGACTACAAGCTATCAATTTGGTGAATTCAGTGATATGTGGATATTGAAGCTTAATGAAGAAGGGATTCTGTCCACCCAGGATGACATTTTCTCCGTTAGAAATTTAAGAACCTATAATATACCGAATCCGTTTTCAGAATCGACCACAATCATTTACACCTTAGATGAACCGGCAAACATCCAGATTGAAATAATTGATCATCAGGGACAAAAGGTCACCGGATTAGTCAATACATTTCAGGAAAAAGGTGAACATGGCATCCATTGGGATGCACGGGGTCATAAATCCGGTATCTATTATTACGAAATAACAATCGATGACCGGTTTTTTTCAGGGAAAATGCTTCTTATCAGGTGAAATCCATTTGGGGACATGAACACCAATTAATTTATATATCAAAAAACAATTGGATTAACGTTCATTTTTGTGTAATTTAATGGTATAAATCTTTTGTTTAATCCCTTATGCAAATAATAAGTAGTAAATTGATAATCAAGCCTTTTTGTATAACGATTGGTCTTTGGTTCATCCTCATTCTTATCGCCGGTTGTTCCCACGCCCAGGAAGACATTTATACGATACGCCGGGAACGTATGGTCATTGATCAGATCGAACGTCGAGGAGTGAAGGATACGGCAGTTTTGCGGGCTATGCGCACTGTTGAGCGGCATCTGTTTGTTCCTGATCTATATCTGAATAGTGCTTATGAAGACCATCCTTTGCCTATTGGATCCGGGCAAACCATCTCTCAGCCTTACATTGTAGCTTATATGACTGAAGTCATCAAGCCACAATCCGGTTATAAAGTCCTCGAGGTTGGAACAGGCTCCGGCTACCAGGCCGCTGTACTGGCTGAAATTGTCGCCCATGTCTATACCATCGAGATCATCTGTGAGCTCGCTAATTCTGCAAAAGAAAGACTCGAGACCCTGGGATACAAGAACATTACCGTTAAATGTGGTGATGGATATAACGGATGGGATGAGTTTGCACCTTTTGATGCCATAATAGTGACTGCAGGAGCCGAGGATATCCCTCAACCACTTATTGACCAGTTAAAGGATGGAGGACTCATGGTTTTGCCTGTTGGTGATCCATACATGGTGCAATCGTTGATACTTGTAAAAAAGAAAGGTAACCGCACCATCACACAGGATTTAATACCGGTAAGGTTTGTTCCGCTGACAAGGGACAAGTAGTATTAGCTGACATTAAAAGCCTTTTAGAGAATTTTCAGGAAATTCATTGGTATACTTAATGATCTTTGCGATATTTGCCGTAATAAAAATTCATTTCCAGAAATAAAATTCTCTTACTATGACAACCCTACAATCAGTTCAGGATTTCACAAGCCAAAAATCCATCGCTATAGTCGGCGTTTCAAGGAAAGAAAATAAGTTCGGTAATGCAGCTTTTAAAGAGTTGAAAAAGAAAGACCTGAAAGTATATCCGGTAAATCCTCACATGGATGTTTTTCAGGGCGAGAAATGTTACCCTGATATCAAGTCTTTACCGCCGGATGTTACAGGAATAGTCATCACGACAAATCCCTTCAAAACGCTTGATCTTATCAAAGCCGGCGAAGAACGCGGAATAAAGCATTTCTGGATACAGCAAGGCGCTGAGAATAAAGCGGTAATTGAGTATGCTAATACCAGCAAGAGCAATATCGTATTTAAGGAATGTATCCTTATGTTTTCGCATCCTGTCGGGTCATTCCACAGGTTTCACAGATTCTTTGTGAAGGTTTTCGGGAAATATCCTAAGTAAGGCTGTTTTTATCCAGTTCCATTATTTTCTCACAGATCAAAGCAGCGCTCACGGCAGAGTAACGTTTTCTGATCAAGTCAACTCCTTTGTAACTGACAACAGGATAAGTCCATTCCAGCACCGCCAGGAGATATGGAAGTATGTCCTCCTCAAAAATGGTCACCTTGTCGGCATACTGTCGTAACCGGCAAATCACTTCATAGGCCTTTGGTACGGCTGTGTCATGGCCATGATAACTCAGTTCAGGCTTTTCATTCAGCCTCTGCGGCACAAGCAAACCCTGTTCAAATTCCAGAATGGCCCTGAGATCTGCGTCATTTTTAAGATCTGTCATCTCGATCTTCAGGATAGGCTCCAGCCTGGCAAAATCGGCAATGGCATTGCCTGCTTGTGTTTCAGAGAAATCGATGATGTAAATGTTCTCCACCTCATCGAGAAGGATATTTTGCATATTCAGATCCCTGTGTGTGATGCACGTGTACCAGAGTTTTGAATAATTCTCCCTCCTTTTAAATTCATGTTCAAGGAACCAGTAGGGATTGATTATCTCCCGGCCCAGTTCAGGGATATGAATGTACTGTTTATCAGACCTTATGCATAAAATATTTTCGGCATCCTTAAAAATGTCCGGGAAGAAGGTATGTAAAGGATTATGATCTCTGAAAGGAAAAATAGTTTCAAGCCTTGGTTGCCCATACCATGGCCGAAGGATATCAGTGAATATGCGGTCGAATATGGGTGCCAGTTTCACTGATGGCTGTGATTTGTAAATATGGGTGAGCCACGTAATGATGCTGTCGGGCCCATTGATCCCAACAAAGGAATAGCAGAGACCTTTCCATTCGCCATATTTATAGCTGCCCATAATGGAGGTGCTGTTATTGAGGATATAGTTTTTTACATAGCGGTTATAATTTTTTTCTTCCCTGTCGATGATATCGATACCAGCCATTTTCAATACTGTCGGCAACCTCCTGCGGCCCTGATCATCGAAGCTGGTCACATGAAAGGTCTTTGCAGAGAATCCGCCATGAATGGGATCAAGAACAACCCTGCTGCAATCTTTATAGATATTCCTGATAATGATCTGCCATTCATCAGGCACCGGAAAATCTCCGACGGTTTCAATTTTCAGGCGGGCATCCTCAGCATTTTGAATGGTATCCGGAATATATACCCATATCTTACCCTTTGTAATCCTGGTATCTTTATCCAGCGGAATGATTGCGGCTAAGTTATCCGAATCAATAAATGAATGCAGGCTATGCGTAATATCCGAGTAATCCTTGATTTCTTCTGTTTCACTCAGTGTCACCGTCAGACCAAAGAAACGGATATCCTCATTGATGGCTGTGAAACCTATATTTCCGAGCGACCGCTCCAGCGCGTCATCATTAAGGTCCGACAGGCCGGCATCGTTTATGGCCACAGAAAATGACAACAGGCATTTTTCTTTCCGTTCAATTTCCCTGACATCTTCGGCGGGAAAATCATATTCAGAATAATATAGAAATCCGGCAATTGCAGGAATATGGTGTAACTTCTCTTTCATGAATGAGAAAACATCCTGAACCATCTGGCTGTATCTCCCTGAGAAATCCAAGTCTGTTTCGAAAATCACTGATGGTTTCCCTCTGAAATTAAAGCCACTTTTAATATACACACCTGTTTCGGAAGGTTTTGCTGCTATGAGATAATCGTATGGGAGAGACCTGTCAAAGGGAATGAAGCCAAAAAATGTCCCTGTTGACAGGAATGGGCCTTCATACACATTAGCCTGTTCGCGGCTGGCGGAGAGGCAACCTGTTCCAATGGCCAGATCGAGTTCATTTAACGCAGCATGTATGAAATTTTCGGCCTGCCTGCCTGGTGACAATCCCCAGATATGCAGTTGTGTGCCTTCGATGGATAAATCCGTGACCAGATATTTGCGTTCACTCTTTTTATATGAAACGATGTGTTTCATCGAATCCTCTGAAGCCTGTATCCATGCCGAGGCATTGCCGACGGTATCGAAAAGCCTGAATTGGCGCGATAAGCCTGATATCTCGAGAACCTGATGGATAGTATTTGACAGGTGTGCCAGCAGTATTCTGCCTTTTCTCTCCAGCAGCTTTTTTTCGAGCTTGATCAGTGAACGGATCCCTGCACTGGTCAGAAACTGGCAATCCGAGAAATCAATGATGACATAATGGATATCGGATGGAAGTTTGGCTGCCTCCTCATCAAATGAAGCCGCACCGAGAGCATTGAACTGGCCGTTGAGGATGAAGACGGGCACTCCTTCCCGCATTTGAACAGTAATTTGCATCTATGAAAAATTTTATTGCTACATTTTTTAATCACACAATAGTGCAAATGTATAAAATACATTCCGGAATTGTCATTACGGATTCAGATTGACACCTGTCACATCAATCCCGATTTCGATTTTATTTGCTATTTTTATCCGGGAAAATAAAACATGCCTGCAAACGACACTTACCGCACCATTGCTTCATCCTCATCAGGCCAGTACCGTGACCGTGGCAGCCGCTTCATTGCCCTTGCCTATCCTGTTGAGGACGAAGAATCCATTAAACAAATCCTTATGGGCCTGCGAAAGGAATATCATGATGCCTTACATCATTGCTATGCCTGGGTGCTGGGTGCGGATAAGTCCTCTTACCGGTTAAATGATGACGGTGAACCCTCAGGCAGCGCCGGACGGCCAATATACGGACAGATGGTATCAAATGACCTGACCAACGTATTAATAGTGGTAGTCAGGTACTTCGGAGGAACCAAACTGGGCATACCGGGGCTGATAAACGCATACAGGACTGCGGCCAGAGAGGCTCTTGACCAAGCCATCATGGTCACCAAAACCGTTAAAGACTTTATTGAGATTAATTTCGACTACCAGGCGATGAATGATGTAATGAAAATCATGAAAGAGGAGAACATTGAACAAATTGAAACTGCATTTGACCTCCGTTGCCGGATCATTTTCACGGTACGAAAATTGCAGGCACATCGCGTCTGCGAAAGATTATCTAAAATTAACAATCTGAAATTTAACTACTTGAAATCACAGTAATAATTCTATGCCATGTACATTATATTCATTATCCCTATCTGAGTCAGCTACATGGTACAAAAATTCTAAACCTATAAAAAGTATATTGGGTATCCAAAATTATCCCTCATAAAATTTAACAGAAAGGGTGTTTTTTTTCTTTTAAAACTCCCGATTATTTTTATATCTTTAAAAAAGTATCTGATCGTCTTTATTTATGAATTTTTTTATTCTGTTTCAAAGCTTTATAGAATATTTTCAAGCAGAAATTTATTATATTTTCAGGTATGCAAACGGATTCATCATAAGACAATTTTTTTAATAATCAATAGAAAAAACATTTTTTTTTAAACTTTTTTTACATCACTTTTGTGAATAATAAATACCACCCCCTCTCGAGAAAGACAGGACTATAAAAACTGGTTCAATCGAACTGGTAAAGAATAGATTAGCGAAAATTTATTAAAAATTCTGTATTAAAAAGCTTGAGTTAAACGACACCAGTGAAAAAAGATCATTCAGAGGTTTGGAACAATTGTCTGAAAATCATAAAAGATAATATAAACTATCAAAGCTATAAAACATGGTTTGAACCGATTATCCCTGTCAAACTTGATGACAATGTTCTGACTATCCAGGTACCAAGTCAGTTCTTTTATGAGTGGATGGAGGAGCATTATATCAGTTTACTGAAAAAGACGATCAAACACGAAGTGGGTGCAAATGGCCGGTTGGAATACAGCATTGTCATGGATGCATCATACAATAATTCAGCTCCTTATACTATCAAGGTTCCGACGACAAACAGGAAAGCTACAAAAAATCAGCCCGTCTCCATGCCTATCGACCTCAACAGAGGCAAATCAAAAGAAATACCGAATCCATTTGTGATCCCCGGGCTGAAGAAGCTCAAGATAAACTCACAACTCGTAGAGTCATATTCTTTTGATAATTTTATTGAAGGTGATTGCAACCGCCTGGCACGATCAGCCGGTTTTGCTGTAGCTACCAACCCTGGCAAAACGGCCTTTAACCCATTATTCATATATAGTAATGTGGGTCTAGGCAAGACTCACCTGGCTCATGCCATTGGATTGCAGGTCAAAAACGCCTTCCCTGAAATGATCGTCCTGTACGTGTCGGCCGAACAATTCATCAACCAGTTCATTGACGCAGTAAAGAATAACAGCCATAACGACTTTGTCCACTTCTACCAGATGATTGATGTGCTGCTCATGGACGATATCCATTTTCTTACAAATAAAGAAAAAACGCAGGATGTCTTTTTCCACCTTTTCAATCATCTTCATCAAAACTTTAAACAGGTCGTCCTCACTTCCGACAAGCCTCCCGTCGAACTCCAGGGCATTGAGCCACGTCTCCTCTCCCGTTTTAAATGGGGGCTGGCCGCTGATCTCCAGGTGCCCGACCTGGAAACACGCATCGCTATCCTGAGGAAAAGACTTTATAATGACGGCATCGACATGCCAAATGACGTGGTTGAATACCTGGCTTACAGCATCACCACCAACATACGTGAACTGGAAGGAGCGCTCATTTCCATCCTGGCCCAGTCATCCTTAAATAAAAAAGTCATCACCATCGAGCTGGCACGGCAGATGATCGACAAGTTCGTCAAGAATACATCGAGGGAAATATCCATTGATTATATACAAAAAGTTATCTGCGACTATTTCAAACTTCCTGTTGACATGATTAATTCCAAAACGAGGAAGAGGGAAATCGTTCAGGCGAGACAGCTGGCGATGTTTTTCTCAAAAAAACATACTAAATCATCGCTGGCCACAATCGGGCTGCATTGCGGAAACAAAGACCATGCAACTGTATTGCATGCCTGCCGGACAGTGAATAACCTCATCGAAACCGACAAACAATTCAGGACCTACGTTGAAGAACTGGATAAAAAGATTAAATTATAATGGTTCCCGACCTGAAGGCCATTGAACAGGCAGCCAAACGTATTCACTACTATATTCACCGCACACCCATCCTGACCTCAAAAAATATTAATGCCCTGCTGGGTGCTGAAGTATTTTTTAAATGTGAAAATTTTCAGAAGGCAGGAGCATTCAAATTTCGCGGTGCTACCAATGGAGTTTTCTCACTCACGGATGAGGAGGTGAAGAATGGTGTCTGCACACATTCCTCCGGCAACCATGCCCAGGCGCTGGCTCTGGCCGCGCATAACCGCAGCATTAAGGCATACATTGTGATGCCCGAAACATCATCCAATGTAAAGGTAGACGCTGTGCGGAACTATGGCGGCATCATCACCTTCTGTAAACCCACTCTCGCATCCAGAGAAGAAACCCTGAAAGTGGTCATGGCCAAGACGAATGCCACAGAGCTGCATCCCTATAATGATTACCGGACTATTGCTGGTCAGGCGACAGCGGCAAAAGAACTTATCGAAGATGTGCCCCACCTCGATTATATCCTCACCCCTGTCGGCGGCGGTGGCCTGTTGAGTGGCACTGCTCTCATCACCGCCTATATCTCCCCCACGACTTTAGTCGTGGGATCCGAACCTCAACAGGCCAACGATGCTTTCCTGTCGTTCACAACCAGGAAATTTGTCCCCTCAGTCAATCCCAATACCATTGCCGACGGATTACTGACCTCTTTAGGAAGCCTGACATTCCCAATCATCCTTGATTATGTTCATAAAATATTGACAGTCAGGGAGGAGAGTATCATCGACGCCATGAAATTGATATGGGAACGGATGAAAATCATTATTGAGCCCTCATCAGCCGTGCCGGTAGCTGCTCTCCTCGAAATCAGCAAATCGGGTGATATCCAGGCTTTGGAGATAAAAGGTAAAAAGATCGGGATTATTTTATCGGGTGGGAATGTTGATTTGATGAAGATATCATGGATAAGATGAACGGAAAACTTTATTTACTCCCCTCGGCAATTGGCGATTCTGACATCGACCTTGTCATACCGGTCCGAAACAGGGAAATTATGTTGCAACTCAGTGAATTTGTCGTTGAAGAAGAAAGAACTGCACGGAGATTTCTTCGTAGGATAGGTTATATGAGGGACTTTGAGACTGTCAGGTTTTATATTTACAATGAACATTCGGAAGAGGGAGATATCCGTCCTGTCATTGATTCACTGCTATCCGGCAATGATATAGGGCTATTATCGGAAGCTGGGGCGCCATGTGTGGCTGATCCAGGTGCCGGTATTGTCAGGGAAGCACACCTTAGTGGCATCCGTGTGGTTCCCTTAACCGGTCCATCGTCGATCATCCTGGCACTCATGGCATCGGGTTTCAACGGACAGAACTTTGTCTTCCATGGCTATCTGCCTGTCAATAAAAATGAGAGACTCCGGTCATTAAAAGAATTGGAGAAAAAAGTCTATAAAGACAGCCAGACGCAAATTTTCATCGAAGCCCCATACAGGAACATGGTGATGTTCGAGTCTGTAATAGAGGTATGCGCATCCGAGACGATGCTGTGCATTGCCTGCGACCTGACAACGGACGCTGAGTTCATCAGAACTTTGAGCATCAGTGAATGGAAGAAAGACAGACCCGAAATAAATAAGAGGCCGGCGGTGTTTCTGATTTACAAATAAAATCCCGGTCAGTAGTACTACCTATACTACCACCGCTGGCGCGCGTTTGCAGCGAGTGGTTCTAAAAATCAAAAAAAATTCTACGAAATACCGGATTTACAAAAAAATGTATTATATTTGCGCTATTTTTATCGTACGATGTTTTTATCGTACGATATAAATGAATATTAAAATCAGTATTATGAAACCAATTGTATCTGATATAATCGGAAGGGAAAAAGAAATTAATGATCTCCGGATCATCCTTGAACACTGTAGTGTGGTGATAAGTTCCGTCCGCAGAATGGGTAAAACAATGATTCTCACCAAAATGGATGAAATCTCCTCATACGGACAGAAGTCAATGCTCTGCTTTGTCGAATCGGTACAGACTGCCGAAGAATTTGTGAATGTAATCAGGGAAAGACTGATTGAACAAGGATTGATAAAGAAAAACGATTTCAAAAAAGTACTTGACTGGCTAAACCACAATTTAGGGAACAAAGATTTTGGTTATTTTAAAACTCCCGAATTTACCAGACACTGGAAAGTCATCTTCAATCTAATTATTGATGATCTTATCTCAAAACACAAGGATAGAGTCATTCTCATGCTGGACGAGTTTCCTAAAATGCTGTGGAACCTTATTAGTAATGGTAATCACATCCAGGCCGAAGAAATACTGGATGAACTAAGGACAATCAGGGAGAAATATGAAAAACGTTCCGGCCTCAGGTTTATCTATTGTGGTTCTGTTGGCATGAACCTCGTTATCAATTATCTGAAGAAGGAACATAGATACAGCGGAGCTCCGCTTAATAATATGCATCACTATATTGTACAAGAAATGAGTCCTTCAGATGCCGAGGCACTGATCAGGCATTTATCAAAAAAAAACCAAATGCATATTTCCGATATTTCTCATCTGGCAAAAGCCACCTCCTACCTCCCTTTTTTTATCGACCGAATATTTACTCAACTGAAACTTAATGCACAAAGTAATTCTGTTTCAAATGAAGTAATTGATAAAACCATTTCAGAGTTCGTTTCGGCCCGCGAGCATAATAACCAGTTCGGGCATTTTACCGAACGTATTGATACTTATTATGCCGATAAGGAAAAAAAATGGCTCATGAACTCTTGCGTATTTTATGTAAAAGTGCGGAACCAATCACGTCCAATAAACTTATCAACCTTGTGAAACAAAACATAGTAGCCGATGATTCCGAAATTTCTGGAATGCTTAGGGAGCTATATGAGGATATGTATTTGGACAGGTTAGATGATGAAGATACAATAAGTTATTCATTCAGGTATAGCCTTTTAAAAAAATGGTGGAAACTAAATTATACTTAATTCTTCATGCTATGTACTTATTTAATGCAAAAATAGAGAATCCTGCGAAGTTGGAAAAAATGCTCACCGGGCGGAAGCATATAGTTGACATGCTGGTTGAAGCACAACTGCAACAAACGAAAGGTGGTATGCCTTCACAGCATCTTATCATTGGCCCACGAGGCAGCGGTAAAACCCATATCCTCAGGCTCGTATATGAACGCTTGTCAAAAAACGACAAGTACATGCGCAAGCATGAAATCGCTTACATGGTAGAAGAAGAAACCGGAATAGGCTCGTATTTTGATTTGTTACAGCGCATCTTTGAAGCATTAAAGCGGTGGAGTGATGATCCAGTTAAAACTGAATTCCTTATTAATGAGGTCGAGCAGTTGAAAGAAATCCCACCCAGGGAGTGGACTAATAGCGCTGAAAAAATCCTGCGTCGCTTTCTTGATAAAAAAATTCTGCTTATCCTTATCGAAAACTTTGATACCGTCATGCGGGGGATGGATTGGAAGAATAAGGTGATAGAGATATCCCGCCTCAGGGACTTTATTCAGCAATTCAACCAGGTTTCAATCATTGCTACCAATCAATCACTTATTGAAAGCCTTTCTAATGATTCCAATCCTCTTTATGGATTCTTCGATATAATCCATCTTAAACGGCTCGATCTTGACGAATCTCTGGAATTTATTAAAAAGGTGAGCCAGGCCGAGGGTAATGAGGACATGGTGAAATTTATGGAAACGCCCACAGGAAAAGGTTATCTCGAAACCATACATGAATTTACCAGGGGCAACCACCGGCTCTTACTGGTGTTTTATGATTTCCTGAAAGCGGATTTCAGGAGCGAACTCTCGGAAGTTTTTCTTAAATCCCTTGACGAACTGAAGCCCTATTATGATAGTTTTATCAGAAACCTTTCGCCCCAGCAGCAGAAAATAATTCAATACCTCAGCCTTAAACGCAATCCCCAAAAAGGTGCCGACATAGCCCGGGATTGTTTCCTCGACAAAAATACAATATCCAAACTAATCTCGGAACTGCAGCGATTGGGATACTTACATCCGGTAAACGAAACAGGAAGAGACAAGTACTATGATATCAGTGAACCTCTTCTACGTATGTGCATCGAAATCAATGAAGACCGTAATGGAATTATCAAATTGTTCACCAACTTTTTAGGCAAGGTTTTTTCTTCTGGGCAATTGAAAGCAAAATATCTCAGTTATACCTATTTGGAACGTTTTCAACCGGAGCCGCTCAAAAGGCTCTATAATGATGAAGCCAGAATTTATGAAATAGTAAGATCCGACTATTTAAAACATTGGACAGTAAATGAAGAAGATATCAGGAAGCTGGAATCCTGCTGTGATCCGGAAGAGGCCGGCCGGTTAATTGATGAGATATCCACCTGGAAAGAGTTAGATCAATCTTTTATTAAAAGTCTTATATCACTGGGGGACTCCGGGGAATGGGAAAAAGTGATTGAAATGGCACGGGATGCCCTTGTGAGTATGCCCAACAACAATTTTATCCTTGGAATAATAGGTACAGCCAGTGCCATAGTTGGTAAATACGGGGATGCCATTGAAGCTCTTGGGAAAGCCATCGAAATTAATCCAAAAGATGCAGATGCCTATTTCTACAGGGGACTTGCTAAATCAAATATGCAAGATTATGAGGGCGCTATCTCGGATTATTCTTCAGCCATCGAAATCGACCCAAAAGATGTCAAGGCCTATTTTTATCGGGGCTACGTTAAATCAGAAATGCAGGATTATCATGGCGCCATATCGGATTATTCTTCAGCTATCGAAATCGACCCAAAAGATGCTGAGGCCTTTTTCCACCGAGGTTATGCTAAATCAGAAATACAGGATTATAAGGGCGCCGTATTGGACTATTCATCAGCCATCGAAATCGATCTAAAAGATGCCAAGGCATATTTCAACCGGGGCATTGCTAAATCAAATTTGCAGGATTATCAGGGCGCCATATCGGATTTTTCTTTAGCTATTGAAATCGACCCAAAAAACACTAGTGCCTTAATCGCCAGGGGTGTTGTTAAATCAGAGTTGCAGGATTATAATGGCGCTATCTCGGATTATTCTTCAGCTATCGAAATCGACCCAAAAGATGCCGGGGTGTGGAATAATCTTGGGGTTTCATTTGATCGTTATGGACAGCTAAATAAGGCAAAAGAGGCCTTGCAAAAAGCTATCAGCTTCTCTTACGACGAAGATGAGAATGATTTGTTTTTATATTTCTCAACCTATTTGGAAGTTTTGTTTGCCCTGAAGGAAATACAGCTTGCAATTACTGAAGTTGATGCATTTTTTAGAGTAAAAGGCCGATTACCTAAGCTGATTGGAATTGAAGATGCCTTATTACGATTAATCAACAACAACGGTGAAACTGAAATCAAGGAAGTGTTAAGCAGGCTATTAACATTGTGCGAAAGTGAAGGAGCTCTGGACCATCTGGTAGCTCTTATTTCCAATATTGTTTTCGGATTATTACGGAAAAACAACAAAATCGACCCGATGAAGTTTGAAATTCTGAAGCAAATATTGAATGAATTATTTGCAGGTTTACCAGATTTCATCTATCCACTCAGATATCTCGATATCGGCATAAGGTACTTCCTTAAAAAAGACAAGAAAGCTCTTTATGAATTCAGTCAGGAAGAACGAAAAATCTTTGAACGATTCACGAGAGACAAGTCATCCTGATCTTAGCAGACATGTCTAGTAAACTTGCGTTAACAGGGATAACCAAAAGCTTTGTGTTGGCCGGGAGATGAAGTATGAAGAATGAAAAATGTATGATGAAAAATGCTTCATTTTGTAAGCCTTATTCTTAATTTCCCGACTTTCGTCGGGATTTCACTCAGTTTAGCCTCGTTCAACTTCATTTCCCGGCCCATTTTTACCTCAGCAAAATCATCTTTTTCACCTCTTTCTTCTCATTATTCACTTCGAGGGAATAGTAATAAATCCCTTCAGAGAGGTTTTTCGGTGACCAGGTAAACCGATGCTCGCCTGTTTCGGTAAATTCATCAAAAAGAATTTCTACAAGAGCGCCGAAGACGTTGTAGACTTTTATCGAAATTCTTGCTGCATGGGTAATGGAAAAAACGATATTGGTTTTATCGGAAAATGGATTTGGCGAAGCCGACAACCTCAGATCAGTTTTTTGGATGACAGCTACAGATGTATAAATGGAATCAAGTTCATGGAAATATGTTATGAATGTTTCTCCGTAATCCTCACTATAATCAATATAATACAACCTATGATTTAAAGTCGGATCTAACGTGGAGCGGAACACATAAAAGGATCCTGATTGACGTCCGGCCAAGTATTTTACTGACCAATCGTATAAGTCAATAAAACCAGATTCAAATTTAAGCGTCCATGAATATCCAGTATCGATGCTATGAAATATTTTATAATGATAATCAGGCCACCATGAAACAAGGTACAATTCACCCGGCTCAGTACCCCGAGAAATTTGAGGATAAATGCCGGATATCTGCCAAAAAGCAACTGAACTGTCGATTGGGATTTCAGTATAGGTTTGTCCATAATCAACACTATGTACAAAGTTATAACCAACACCAGGTTCACCATAAATACCAAAAAATTCCGGTTCAATAAAGCCGACTTCTGTAAAAGGGCAAATAACGGTAATAGGCAGAAGTTCAAATGATAATCCATAATCTATACTTTTAAAAAAACCTTCATAATTTCCTTTAAAAATTAATCCCGGATTAACACCACTAAAAAAATGGGTATAATCGGGATTATTTCCTCTATATTCCCAATTCACCCCATAATCAAAGCTCACCCACAATTTATTCATTCCGTAAGTATACTGATTATATACGACACCTGGTGTGGCATCGCCAAGCACAAAACTCACCCACATAACCCCAGGTTGGTTCTCAACATTTTCGTACTCCAAAGTCATGGTTTCCCCGTTATTTGACGAATAAAATATGGCATAATGCATGCCGTCATACCCGCCATATGTTTGGGATGAGACATAAATTTCGCCGCGCAAGGCTCCTCTTGTCTGAGCCTAAGATGTGATGCTGAAAAGGCAGAAAAAAACTAAAAGTAATGGTGACTTTTTCATTGCCTAGGTTTTTAGTTATGTAAAGTATTTATTGATTTCGGCTGTGTAATTTTTTTTCTGATCGTCAATTTCTATTTGTATTGAAGTTTGAATAAAAATGTATCAGAGTTTCTTTGGAATGCATAAAAGTACAAAATACATAATGCAATTGTAAGAAATATGTAAAACGGGATGATGAAATGTCCTACTGTAATTTGACATTCATTTTAAGTGAAAGTCAGTAGAGTTTTGGCCGGGAGATGAAGAATGAAAAATATTTGATGAAGAATTTTTTATTTTGTATCTTTAATTCTTCATCTCCCGACTTTCGTCGGGATTTCACTCGGCTTCGCCTCGTTCAACTTCTTTTCCCTGCTTAATAGCCGCTAATGCGCCAGCATGGGAAAATAATTTTCTGTATCATGTAATAAAAACATCTTATCTTCGTCTCATAACATAAACTGTTCAACTACATCTCCTTGGCCGACGTCGTATTGACTATAAACAATCTCACCAAGCATTTTGGGCACATCCATGCTGTAGAGGATGTGTCGCTGGAGGTGCGCCAGGGAGAGGTGTGCGGCATACTGGGGCCGAATGGCAGCGGGAAGACCACGACCCTCGGAATGATCCTGGGTGTGATCAATCCAACACAGGGCAGCTATTCCTGGTTTGGTAAACCACCGTCGCATACCAGCCGGAAACGGATAGGGTCCATCCTTGAACAGCCGCTGTTTTATCCTTATCTGTCTGCCATCAAAAATCTGCAGATCATTTGTGACATCAAAGAGGTATCGTATCATGAGATAGATAAGAACCTTGAACTTGTAAGTCTTTATGACCGACGTAACAGCAAGTTCAGCACATTTTCCTATGGCATGCGGCAGCGTATGGCTATTGCCGCTGCCCTTCTGTGCAGCCCCGATGTCCTGATCCTGGATGAACCCACCAACGGGCTGGACCCGCAGGGCATAGCAGAAGTGCGGACACTTATCAACCGTGTTGCTACCGAGGGTATCACCATCATACTTGCCAGCCACCTGCTCGACGAAGTACAGAAAACTTGCTCCCATGTGGTTGTTCTTGAAAAAGGGAAAAAACTGTTTTATGGTAATGTAAATGAGATCCTCAGCGAGACAGTCCTGGTTGAAATCAGCACTGACCACATGGATAAGCTGAAACTGGCCATCAGTCAATACGATAAGGTAGTTGAAAGTGTTCAGGAAGGCGACAGGCTCATTGTCAAACTGTCGGGAAATACCTCCACACTGGAGCTGAACAGGTTCCTGTACAAAAAAGGCATTGTCCTGTCACATCTGGCACAACGAAAGAAAACACTGGAAAAATACTTTCTGGAATTATTGGATAAATCATAATGCTCCGGCTGATTCACATAGAGATAAAAAAGATTCTGGATTACAAAACCTTTTGGGTTATTGTAGGATTGTATGTGGTTGCTTTAGGCTTCACCCTTTTTGTATCGCAGCTGGTCATCAACAATATCGTCGAACAGGCAGGCAAGTCTGCTCCGATCCCAATACCAAAGATTTCATTATTCTATTTTCCGAAGATATGGCACAACATGGCGTACATCGCCGGATATTTTAATCTTTTCCTTGCCATCATCATCATCACACTGGTTTGCAATGAATTCTCATTCAAGACCATCCGTCAGAATATCATCAACGGGATGAGCCGTGCGGAATATCTCCTTTCAAAGTTGTACCTCATCCTGATCATCAGCCTGTCGGCTACCTTACTTGTTTTCCTGATCGGCCTTGTCCTCGGGCTTATTCATTCATCCTCACCGGAAATTTCCAATATCTTTCATGTAAAACTGCAGTTTTTCCTGGGTTATTTCCTTGAGGTTCTCACTTATATGATATTTGCCTTCTTTCTGGCCTTTTTATTTAAAAGAGCTGGATTGACCATAATTTTTCTTCTGTTTTATACTGTCATTGAACAGATCATTGTCTGGTGGAAGATCCCGTCGGAATGGGTAAAAGTGATGCCAATGAAAGCAATCGGCAGGCTTGTTCATTTTCCGAGTATTCCTCTGCCCGAAATGAACGGGCAGGGATTGAAATTCCAGGATTATGTGGCAGTGTCGGAAGTTGGAATAGCTATATTCTATGCAGCCGTGATGATCGCAGTCATATATTATCATCTGAAAAAGCTGGACATTTGAAAGGAACGCATTCCTTTCTTAATCTTTGATTTTCAATCTCTCATCTCTTTGAGAACCTTCCGCATTTAGCGTTGTAATACCGTAAAATTCTTTTAAAATAAATGTTTTTTATTTATGTACTTTCTTTTGCTTGTCCAAAAGAAAGTACGAAAGAAAAAGACAGCCTGGATTTTCGGCGACCCACTTGGGGCTCGATTCCTAAGCCAGGTGAAATGAGCTCTCGACTTACGTCAATCGCTCTCACCTGGCTTTTAACGGAATCTTCGCCCAGTGGGTACCCCGCCTGCAAATCCTAAGGCATTATAAAATTATGTTTGAAACGATCGGAAAACAGGTAAAAAAACATCGGAAAACTACTTTCCCCTTCCAAATCAAAAATCTATAATCTCCCATCATTAATCTTATATCTCTCCATATCCTCCAGCGCTTTAAGTCGCTGCAGCAACGGTGGATGGGAATAATGGACGAAGACGTATGCAGGATGCGGCCGCAGGTTACTGAGATTATTCACCGAAAGTTTTTTAAGGGCATTTTGTAATGAAGAGGGATTATAGTTTTCACCTGCATACCTGTCAGCCTGGTATTCATGTTTCCGTGACTGTATGTTCATAGCCAGACCGAGCACTAAACTGATGGGGCTGTAAAGCATGCCGAATGCCAGTATGCCTATATGAAAGCTGGCCTGTGATGCTCCAAGTGCCTGCGATAAAGCAGGATTACCAATAAATAACGACAGGATGAACAGCATCAGGCCGGTTTCTGCTATTGAAACAAGGATTCCTGTTCGTGTATGCCTTTTCTTATAATGACCTATTTCATGCGCCAGAACAGCCACCAGTTCATCGGTCGTATGGTCTTTGATAAGTGTATCGTAAAGAACAATACGTTTTTTAACACCCAGTCCGCTGAAATAAGCATTGGCTTTTGATGACCTCTTTGATCCATCGATAACAAAGATATTGTCAAGGCGAAAACCGACACGACTTGCGAAAGATTCTATAGCCAGCCGCAGGTCACCTTCTTCAAGGGGCTTTTGCTTATTGAAAATAGGGACTATTAGTGTAGAATAGAACATAGTCATGAAAATCATGAACATGCTGATGACCCCCCATGCAATAAGCCAGAAAAAACTGCCTGTCGACTGATATATCCATACGATCAATGATAACAATCCTCCTCCGATAACGGCACCCAGCAACCATCCTTTGATCTTATCAAGAATAAATGTTTTTGGTGTGGTCTTATTAAAACCAAACTTCTCTTCGATGACAAACGTGTGATATAACGAAAATGGGGTTGACAGGATATCAGTAGCCAATCCGAGGATTCCAAAGAACATCAGGGCCATAAGTATCGGATGGGAAGTGAAGTGCCTTACAGTGTTGTCAAGCCAGGCAAAACCTCCGAGTAAAAGCATGATTATCATGATTATAAAGGAAAGCGTATCGGTCAGGGTCGAAAAACGCTGGTTAACCTTCAGATAATCCTGCGATTTACGATATTTCTCCGGATCATAGATGCCTTCAAGCTCCTTTGGCAACTCATTATTCCAATACGTTGAATTCAGGTAGTCAAGCAAACGCTCGAGGAAGAAGCCAAAAACCAGTAACGATAAAATAATAATTAGAAGAGGATGTATCATAATGCACATATTAATATTACAAATAGCCCATGAGAAAGTAAATGGGATAACCCACCATTTCATGCATAACTTCTTTCCAAAGGACAAAGCTTTCCAGGTGGGGTACCAGCAGATATTCAATATCATACCGTCGTGGTCCGGTAAATTTACTCACCGGATAAGGCGTGACCTGCAAACCTGCTTTTCTGAAGCACCCTGCTGCCCGTCGCATATGGATGGCCGAAGTAATCAAAAGATAATCTCCTCCGGATGCATTCTGCTTAAGGATTCCGGCACTGTTCACTGCATTCTGGTGAGTGTTGTCAGAAATGGAATCCACATAAATAACTGAATCCGGTATCCCTATTGACACAAGGTAACGTTTCATGAAAGTTGCCTCAAAGCGGCTGCGCAGCACAAGATCACCTGGCCCGCCAGCAATCATCAGTTTACTGATTGTGCCTTTTTTATATAGGTCAATGGCCTGGAATAACCTGTCGGTATTGTACCTGAATATCAGGCGGTCATAACCGGCATCATAATCCACTATATTGCCTCCAAGCACAATAGCTGCATCGTACCTTTCTTTTAAATCCTCAGTCCTGGTCATCCTGACTTCCCATAACCGCACCACCTCATCCACAAGAAAGTGATTGGAAAACAGGTAAAACAACACGACACTCACAAATATCAACCGTTTTGACCGTCCGGGCTTTCTGACTATCAATGCTATAATCAATAAACCAAGGATCCAGAAGAGCGGATTTAACAGGTAGGAAAGAATTTTAGACAGCACGAAAAACATCTTATAACATCATTAATCCCGGGTTTTGGTTTAGTCTACCATCAGTATGATCCTCTGATCTTGCGTATAAACCACTCCACCGATAATAAACCGGCAATCAGAACCAGCACCCATAAAATATTATTCAACTTATTATACCGTTTCTGGGCGTAAATCACGGTTTTAATATCCTGCCGGTCTTTAAGAGTATTCCTGATATCATTGATCTGAGCAGGAAAAAACATTTTACCGCCATTATTTTTTACCAGGTTAAACAACAGGTTATGGTTGGCAACTGTATTGATTTTCTCTATGTTCAGAGCTTCGACCGAAAATTGTCCGGTGCGTTCATACAGATCATTCCCAACCTTCACATGTGCCTGATAGGAGTAATTTCCAACCGGAAAAGACCCGGTAGAGAGATGATAAGCGCCAGCTGTCCGTCTAAAGACATAAGGGAACTTTTCATCATTATCATTCCTGATGATGATCTCCACTTCAGGGTCAGTGATGGGCTCGTAATTTTTCGTATATACTTCGGCATCAAATTCCACAGTTTCATTTTCGAGAAAACGGTTTTTGCAGAAGATCCTGAAAAAGCTGCGGTCTTCCTTTACAGACAGATACTGTATCGTTTTCAGAATAAATTCATTAAAAGCCAGATGCTGATCATTACGGGCATAATCCATTAAACGCCACTTCCAGAGGCCTTCACCGGTGATGACGCCGGTCTTGACATCCTGGCCCTGATTAAATAAGACCATCGGCATAGAGGTCGTTATTTTACCTATTCGCTGGAAAAATAATATATTGACTGAGGGGGTGGTTTTATATTCACAAAACGGAGTCATCAGAGGTGGAAAATCATTGTACATGCGGCGTGTTTCGTCGCTGATACCGAATAAAACAAAACCGGGATTTATCGCCGGTAAAGCTTCATTATATTTATCACTGACACCTTCCAAAATAAGACCGGTGCTGAGCTGATTGAAGGCTACAATATTGGATTGTGTTCCAATAATATAGAGAACAGGAATTTTTGAGGCGGTCAATTCAGTCAACACACGCAACGCCGGCTCTTGTCTTGATGGCAGTTGATGCAGTATGACCAGATTGAATTTCGATAGTGGCTGAGTAAAAGCATCCACCAGATAATCTTCGACTTCATAGTTGTAATTGCTTTCGATGGCCTGTTTCATGGCAGAGATATCGGGATGAGGGGCAGCAGCCAGGATAAGAATTTTCTGGCGGTCATCGAGCACATCCACGAAAATATCAGTGTAGTTATTCACCAGGCTGATCTCATCTTTCAGAGGGGCGAGGCTAATACGGTACCGCTGCAATCCGCTTGCCTTTGCTTCAAGCTCAAGGAGGATATTTTCAGTGTGATTATCGCCTCTCAGTGCAACATTTTTTGTGAATAAAAGCTCTCCGTCTTTTGTGATATCCAGTTTGGTCGTCAATCCGTCACATTTATATGCCCTGACCAGTACCTCCACAGGGAATTTATTTCCCCGGTATGCCATCCTATTATAATTCACCTTTGCCAGGATGAGGTCCTTTTGCACAGTTGTATCACCAAGGGCAACTGTATAAACCGCAAAGCGGTTTTTCTGCGAACCATATACCGGATTCATTCCTTTATTGTAAACACCATCGCTGGCAATTATTATTCCTCCGACATTACGGTTCGAATAGCGTGCCTGCAAGTCATTAAAAACTTCAGAAATATCAGTCTGCTTTTCAGAAAATAATCCCGGAAGACCAGCATATCCTTTTTCGATGGCATTCACACCGTCGCCGAATGTATAAAGACTTACATCATAATCCTTTTTTAAATCGCTGATCAGAATATCGATTGCTTCAGGATAAGCATGGAGATAATAGGTGGAATCTTTCCCGGCAATAACCGACTGGGAATTATCCTGGGCGAAAATGATCACAGGCTTCTCATACGATCGTGTTATGGATTTCAACAGCGGAGAGAGGAGTAAAAAGGCGATCAGGCTGATGGAAATAAACCGGATCACACCCAGCAGGTTGTGCATCCACACCGGCAGTTCATCCTTTCTGTTACGCAGGTAGAGGATGACGGAGAATAGTGCACCAGTTAATAAACATAACAGGATGAACCAGCCGGAGTAATCGATGACGATGCTGAGAATCAAGGATGCAGGTTGTTAAAGGTTATAAGTTGCAAGTTACAAGTTGCAGGTTGCAAGTTACAGGTTGACGAACTGAAGACTTGAAACCTGAAACCTGTAACCTGCAACCTGAAGACCACCAACATCTGTTCTACTACTAGTATTTATAATCCGTCAGAACGGAATATCCCATCATCTTTCCTTTCTTGTCGAAGGTTTCGGACCGCACCACGCCAACATCCTTTGCATACCAGCTCACACTGCTGCTGGTCATTTTGATCCCCGATTTGGTTTCCATGTCCTGCGATAACTTGTAGCATGTAAAAGTTCCTGCAGGAACCGTAATATCTTCGACAGCTTCAACTTTCCGGTTCATAATTTTAACGGAGAATGCCACCATTTTCATGCTGCCCATCTGCATGGTGAATGTAATGAATGCATCCTTCAGGGTCTGTCCCGGCTGCATGTTCGATGGTATCTCCATATTATCTGATTCGACTGTCACTTGCATGTCTTTCATCGATTCCATCGATTGCTTATCCAGGAAATTTTTCATATCCATATAGAATACGCCATCTTTACAGTACATCTGAACCTGGTTGGTGAATGACTCCTTATCCTTTTCATCAAAACACTTTACATCGACAGTAACCGTAATTGTATTACCCTGAACCTCTTTTTTGATGACCGTATTTTTGACCGTACCAGTCAATTTATTTTTTTCGTCATAGTTCTTCATTTCAAGATACGAACCTTCCTTCATCGGAAAATAGGCTTCGCATTCCTGTGCAATTGTATATCTGGCTATAATGATTAATGACACAGCCACAACGGAAATTTTCAAAAAGTTTTTCATACTAGTGAATTTTAATTAGACTGTTAAAAATCAATTGATCATATACATTTTTAGCTGGTACTTTTAAGTGTACATACCACCGCAAACCTGAATGACTTGTCCGCTGATAAAATCCGACAGGTCAGATGCCAGGAAAAGTGCAACATGAGCCACATCTTCCGGTTTACCTGCACGGCGCAGAGGTATCTTTTTGATCAAGTTTTCCCTGATCTCTTCGGGCAGTTTACGAGTCATATCTGTTTCGATATATCCGGGCGCGATGGCATTACAACGGATATTACGAGTGCCCAATTCTTGTGCAACCGACTTGGTGAAACCGATCAATCCGGCCTTGGAAGCAGAGTAATTTGCTTGTCCTGCATTACCGCTGATGCCAACGACCGAACTCATGTTGATAATGGTTCCATAGCGGTTGCCAAGCATGTGCCGCTGGATGGCCTTAGTCATGTTGAATACCGACTTCAGGTTGACTTTGATGACAGCATCCCATTCAGCTTCGCCCATGCGGAGGAGGAGGTTATCCTTTGTGATGCCGGCATTATTGACCAGTATATCGATCTTTACAAAATCGGCGAGCACATCATTTACCAGTTTTTCACAATCGGTGAATGATCCGGCGTCGGATGCATAGCCTTTGGCTTTGATGCCCATATTTGCCAGCTCATTTTCAAGAGTCTCCATATGTTCATCTCTGAAAAGATCGGTAAAGGCAATCTGGGCGCCTTCAGTAGCAAAACAAAGGGCTATCGCACGTCCTATGCCCCTCGAGGCACCGGTTATCAGAGCGGTTTTCCCTTCAAGAAGTCTCATGATTTTAAGGTATTACTGGGAAAAATAAATTTATGCATTTATTTAATATTTATTGCACATTATTCAATAGCTTCAAGCTGCAAGCTGAGCGAAGCGCAGCTGAGCGAAATCCCGACAAAGTCGGGACTACAAGTTGAGCAAATTTAAATCCACTTTACTAATGCAAACGCCTGTCGGTGAGGCAACAATTGACTTTTAGGGAACATCCTGAAGGCATAGTCATATACCCCTGCTTTATCCATAGGAATTTCACAGAAATACTTGACATTTCCGTTGGACCGGCCCATCATTTTCATTTCCTTGGAATGAATGATCTCTTTCACCTCATCATTTTCTTTCTGTCCAAAGATCACTTCAATACCGATATCCTCAGCTGACAGTTCATTGAGATCCAGGACTACTTCGGCTGTAAAAGCGCCACCCTGTTTGAGAGGGCTTGCTGTAGAATCAGGCACATTAACCGATATAACCTCAATATCATCCCAGGCATTAAGTATTTTTCTCTTCCATGAGGCGATTTTCCGTGCCAGATGATAATTATCCTTTTTGATCTCGGTGGCCTGTTGAAACATCTGGGTATAGAACATGGAGAAATAATCATTCAGCATCCGTTTTGTTGTATAATTCGGAGCGATCTCGGAAATGGTATTTTTAATATAGCCAATCCACTTCTCAGGTACACCTTTATGGTCTCTGTCATAAAACATCGGGATGATCTGGTCTTCAAACATATTATAAATGATTTCGGCATCCAGTTCATCCTGAAACTGCAGGTTGTTATACGTTTCTGTATCCGGCACGGCAAAGCCGGCATTGGGACGGTAGCCTTCGGCCCACCAGCCATCAAGGACGCTGAAATTGACCACACCGTTCATGACGGCTTTCTCACCACTGGTGCCTGATGCCTCCAGTGGCCTGGTAGGTGTGTTGAGCCAGACATCCACACCGGATATAAGTCGTTTAGCCAACTCTATATCATAATTTTCGACAAAAATGATTTTACCGGCGAATTCAGGCTTTCTGGCTACTTCAATAATTTTTTTAATAAGTTCCTGACCTGCATTATCATGTGGATGTGCTTTGCCGGCAAAAATAAATTGCACCGGATACCCTTTGATATTGACAAGACCGGATAGCCGGTTAAGATTTGAGAAAAGCAGATGGGCTCGCTTATATGTCGCGAAACGCCGCGCAAATCCGATAGTCAGGGCATGTTCATTTAATGTTGCCAGGGTCTCAAGTATCAATTTGGGATTCTCCTGGCGTATGGTCATGTCTTTTGAAATCCGTTCCTTGATATAATTGACCAATGTTGTACGGTGCTGTTGACGGAGATCCCATATTTTTTCATCATTGACATGGTGAATTTTTTGCCAATATTCAGGATTAGACTGGTCCGACAGGAAGCTGTCGCCAAACTGAGCCCTGTAAAGTTTCTGCCAATCCATGGATGCCCATGTTGGAAAGTGCACACCATTGGTCACATAACCGATAGATATTTCCTGTGGAAAATACCCTTCAAATAAGGTTTGGAACATTTCCTGCGTCACCTTTCCGTGGATGCGGCTCACGCCGTTTATTTCCTGGGAGAGATGGGCAGCCAGGACACTCATCGAAAATTTTTCTGAAAGATCGTCAGGCCTGAACCTGCCGAGGTTCATAAAGTCCTCCCATGTAAGCTTTAAACGATCAGCATAATGCGGTAAATAGGTACGCAGAAGGTCTTCAGGAAAGGCGTCGTGTCCGGCAGGAACAGGTGTGTGGGTTGTAAACAGCGACGATGACCTCACGATCTCGAGGGCTTCCTGAAAAGAAAATTTCTTACCCTGTACCAATTTTCTCAGACGCTCCAGCCCGATGAAAGCAGCATGACCCTCATTACAATGGTATAAGTCAGGTTCAACATTCATAGCATCGAGAATACGAATACCGCCGACACCCAGCAGCAATTCCTGTTTCAGCCGGTTTTCAACGTCACCGCCATAAAGCTGGTGCGTGATGGAACGGTCATTTTCTGAATTTTCGGAAATATCCGTATCCATGAGATATAATGGCACACGCCCTACCTCAACTTTCCATACCTTGGCATAGACCACACGTCCCGGCAAAGCCAGGCTGATTTTAATCCAGCCACCATCGGCATCACGGACAGGTATCAGCGGCAAATGCGAAAATTTATGCGGCGTATAGGTAGCCAGCTGATCACCGAAAATGGATATCTTCTGATTGAAAAAACCATAGCGGTACATCAATCCGATTCCAATGATATTGACATTTATGTCGCTGGCCTCTTTCAGGTAGTCACCGGCCAGCATGCCAAGTCCACCGGAGAATAGCCTCAGGGTATCATGGAGACCATATTCCATGCTGAAATAAGCGATCATTTCAGCGGGCTTCTCCTCCGCCTTCTTCATATATTCGTCAAACAGGTCATAGACCTTGTCAAGAGTACTCATGAAATGGTGGTCATGCTGCAGTTTATTGAATGTCTCCATACTCAGCGACTCCAATAAAGCTATAGGGTTGTTATTCAATCCTTTCCAGCCGTGAGGATCAATCATCTCAAAAAGTTCATACGCCTCATAGTGCCAGGTCCACCATAGATTCATCGAAATCTTCTGCAGCTTTTCAAATATTTTGGGAATTTCCTGATTCACCAGTATTTTCCGCCAATCAGGTCTGGCAGGTGTAAATCTTTTATGAACCGTTATCTGGTCATGTTGTTTTCCCTTGAAGAGGTCGGAACGGGTATCGGTTTTCCTGAGTGCAAGGGAAAACGCATCGAAATAATTCCTGATAAGATTTTCCCATAGAGCAATGCGTGAAATATCCCAGGCTTTCTTTCGGATAAGGTCCCTTTTCGCCGGTGATTTACGGATGAAATCATTAAGCTTTTCAGTGAGCTGGTCAACAACCCTGTCATCATCATGATCTCCCCGTTCGATGAGTTCAATACCCAAAGTGGTATCGCCATTTCTCAAATGTACCCATTGTCCAAAACCTGACAGGGAAGTGGTGATAGCTGGGATATGGAAGGCTAAGCTTTCGAGTGGTGTATAACCCCAGGGTTCATAATAGGAAGGGAATACGGAAATATCGAATCCGATAAGGAAATCATAATAGTCCAGATTAAAGATGCCATCGCTGCCATTGAGATAGGAAGGTACAAACATGACCTTGACGCGGTCGTGCGGGCTGTTGTGAAGATTGTTTTCCCTAATCATCCGGATGACAGGATCATGTTCAACATCATGTAATCCATGGGTTAAAATCTCATCCGACAAAGGATTGCTCATATCCGGTGTGCCAATGCGCTGAAGGACATCCTGTCGCGGCCCACTGTGGTTAGAAGGAACTGCAATGACAGCCAGAAGCTGGCCCGGCAGGTCGCTAATGGAGTTAAGACGTCCCAAAGCCTTTATAAAAAGATCTATGCCCTTATTTTTAAACTCATACCTCCCGCTGTTAATCACCAGTATGCTATCCGAAGGAATATCCTGATTAAATAAGGCTTTTGCAACGTTAATAATTACATTTCTTGACTCATTTCTTCTCCCTGTAAATTCACCGGTAACCGGAACAAACGAATCATCGAAACCATTGGGTGTGATGATATCCGGGTCTCTCTTGAGAAAATAATGGCATTCATTGGCTGTGATAGGGCTGACTGTAGTAAATGTGTCGCATTCAACAGCGGCTAATTTTTCCAATGAAAACTTCGATCTGATACCAAAATTTGATGCCATAGCTTCGGCATCATATATCGGAAGATCACCGTACAGAGGAAGGCCATTGCCAGCGATACTGCGTCCGACAATGGTAGCGTGTGTAGTGAAGACTGTGGCTGCCTGTGGAACGTATTCTTTGAGATACAATACCCCTGCGCCTGTCATCCACTCATGAAAGTGGGCTACCAGCCTGTCATGAGCGGTAAGATAATAATTATAAAAGCTTTCGATGACTTTAGCAGCTGCATATCCAAATAAGGCCGGTTCAACATAATCCCATTGCCCGGTGATAGAGTCCAGTTTATAACTCTCCCAGAAATGCGCAAATATTTTATTCTTATTAGGAAAATATGGAGTGAAATCAACCAGAATGACGACAGGGTTGCCGGCAATGTTCCATCGTCCGATCCTGAAACGCAGACCTTCCAGTTCTGCTTTATCCCGCCACGATTTATATAAACCTGCATCGTCAATGAACTCATTATTTTCACTCATCTCCTTCATCACATCAGGTCCGATGAGAATGTAATTATCTCCCAGTTCTTTCACCATACTTGATGCCTTCGTCGAAAGAACAGTGTATATGCCACCAATCTTATTGCATACTTCCCAGCCTGTTTCAAAAATATAATCTGGTCTGACCTGCCGCACTACGCTGTTAACTGTATTCATCTCCCTTCCGTGTTTGAGTGTGCAAAGATAGTTTTATTTAAATAGATGAATAATCTAAAGGAATGTTGACTTTATCGCGCCGCCATCCAGGCAATATACCTGTCCGGTGACAAATCCCGAAAAAGGCGAAAGAAGCCATACAGCGAGAGAGGCGAAATCATCAGGAGCTCCCATGCGGCCAACCGGAATTCTCCTGATAGCCTGTGTTTTTGCTTCATCGAAAGGTATATTGAGCTGCTCGCTTTTCTTCCGGAATAGTCTTTTCACAGCTTCCGTATCATGGTGTCCAGGCCCGATAACGTTGGATGTAATGCCCTTGGATGCATATTCTTCAGATAATGTTTTAGAAAATCCTGTTATGGCCAGCCGAAGCGCATTACTGAGAACCAGATTTTCAACAGGTTGCTTTACCGCTGAACTTTCACTGAAAAGTATCCGACCATAATGCTGTTCAATGAATTTTGGGAGGAGCGATTTGATCAGGCTGACTTTCCAGCGGACCAATAATTGATAAGCTGCATCCCAATCCTCTAATGTAGTCTCTGCAATGGATTTAGCCGGTGGGCCACCAGCATTGACAAACACCCCGTCAAGTCGCCGG
Source organism: Bacteroidota bacterium (assembly GCA_026391695.1). Lineage (NCBI taxonomy): Bacteria > Pseudomonadati > Bacteroidota > Bacteroidota bacterium. The sequence goes on along the minus strand of JAPLDP010000033.1, from coordinate 5,276 downwards.
TCACCTGTTGCTTTGACTATCCTGTCAAGAGTTTCGGATTGTATCACATCGCCACTGACTACTGAAATCTTCCCTGGATAAGTAAGTTCCAGATTATTAAGGATTTCAGATCTTCGTGCCACAGTGATGACATTGGCACCCTCAGATACAAGTGCCCTTGCTACCGCATTTCCAAGTCCGGAACTGGCACCGGTGACAATAAATAATTGGTCCTTTATCAGTAAATCCATTATGGTAAATAGTTTGTTGAAAATTTTTTACAGCAGCAGATCCTACTTTTTAGAGCGTTTGCCAGCCTTCACTGCCGGTTTTTTCCCCTTCTTAACGGTCGTCTTAACCTTAACGGTCGCAGGTTTTGCTGCAGGCTTCCTTTCGCTCTTCTTCCTTGTTACTTTTCTTCCTTTTCCCAGCTCACTCTTCTTCTCCTCTTTGGTTACCTGCTCAGGGATAAATGAACCACTTAACCTGTCATCAATCCTTATCATAAAATCAGCAAGGACATTCATATAGTTAATGAATGAATCGTATGGGGATGGATAGGGATTGAAAAACTTATGGACATATCCATTGGAGAACCATTTTGTACACATGTAATAAAAATGATCACTACCCTGCAGATAACGCCAGTCATTGATCAGTTGCGGATCATTGGTGCTTTTTACCTTTTGCTCAATACTATAGAGGTTGTTAAAGGCTTCATCCTGGAGTTCATTGCCGAGCCAGGCTGTGAGGTCCCTTTCTTCGTCGGCCCAGGAAATAGCATGAGGGACATGAATGGAAGAGACAGGTTGCAGCTTTGTGGATAGTTCATAAGGGGTGTTGAACGTAAACTTAGTCTTAGCGAACACTTTCCGTGGCAGATCTCTCAGAAACTCAAAGATACCTGTCTCCTTCCACTGACGTTCACCAAAAGTTTCATAATCAACGAAGATGTTCACCACTTCTTCATGCGAAGGGATGGCATTCAGCCAATCAGCAAATTTCTCGGTGGTCATAGGCCACTCATTCCAGTCTTGCAAGGAAAAACGGAATGACAGATCATCGCTCAACCTGAAATTTCTAAGCAAGAGTTTCAACTTGGGAATCCTGGAGCTGCAATACATGTAATTGGGGCTTTTCCATCCCAGTATGTGCTTTGCTCCCTCGGTAAGCATCATGTCAAATCCCATATCGAACACCATCTCACCGATGTCATCCGAATAAATCAGTTCTGTGTTTCGGAAAGTCCTGGGTTTCTGGCCAAAGAGGATCTCCATTTTCTGGCTATGCAGGCGCACCTGTTCGAAAAATTCCTCCCTGCTTTTCAACGATGACAAAGAATGTGCATAGGTCTCGGCTATGAACTCCACGCAACCTGTGGCAGCAAGCTTTTGAAAACTTTCAATGACCTCAGGAGCGACAGATTCCAGCTGATCAATGGCGGTTCCGGAAATGGAATAACTTACCTTAAATGAACGGCCATATTCTTTTATCAGATCCAGGATGACCTTGTTGGCAGGAAGATAGCACTTCTCAGCAACACGTTTGATGATAGAGCGGTTCAGGTAATCATCATAATAATAATGGTCTTTTCCGATATCAAAAAACCGGTATGTCCTTAATCTGAAAGGCTGGTGTACCTGGAAATAATAACAAAGAGATCTCATTTATTTTTATGTTATACGTTATTCGAGCATTTGTGGATATTTAGCTGCCTGACTTTCACCCTAACTTGTCCCCTTCCTCATCAGGTGATGAAGTCAGGGGGTGAGGTTCATGACATCCTCATAAACCTGTTTCACTTTCAATGCTGCATCTTCCCATTTAAGGTTATCCACTTCATCTTTACCATATTTTTTAAACATTGCCGACAGAGCTTCATAATGCAATAAGCCATAAATTGAGTCGGCCAGGGCATCCACATCCCAGAAATCTATCTTCAGGGCATGCCGTAAAACTTCGGCGACACCCGATTGCCGTGAAATGACGACAGGTACATTTGAACGCATGGCTTCGAGGGGAACGATGCCAAAAGGTTCAGATACTGATGGCATGACGAAGACGTCGGTCATAAGGAACATACGATCGACTTCCTGACCCTGCAGAAATCCTGTGAAATGAAACCTGGTAGCCATCCTGAGTGTGGCAACCCGCCGTATCATTTTTTTCATCATATCTCCCGAACCAGCCATAACAAATCTGACCTGGCTGTCTCTTTCAAGTACTTTCTTGGCCGCTTCAACAAAATATTCAGGTCCTTTCTGGTAGGTGAGCCTTCCCAGAAAAGTGACGATCTTTTCCTTTACACCTCTTGAGGTATCCGAAAAGTCTGCCTTATCCACAGGTTCGACAGCATTATGAACTGTAACGACTTTATCAGGATCAATTCCATATCGCTGAATGACGATCTGACGTGTCAGGTTGCTGACTGTAATTACCCTGTCGGCTGTTTCCATGCCCTCGCGTTCGATGTCATAGATATTCTGGTTCACGTTTTCACCTGAACGGTCAAATTCAGTGGCATGCATGTGCACGACGAGAGGTTTTCCACTGACCGATTTAGCTGCCATGCCTGCCGGGTAAGTGAGCCAGTCATGTGCATGGATGACATCGAAATCCTGTGAAGCTGCCACAGCAGAAGCTACCAGCGCATAGCGGGAAATCTCCTCGAAAAGATCCTTGTTATATTTTCCTGAAAATTCAAACCGTTTTGAGAACACCCCCTTTGTGACGGTCTGCTTTTCCAGTTCCTGTTGTACAATAATGTCGGTGAACTCTTCCGGGGCAACGTAGGGTATAAGATTTGATCCTATCTGAAGGAAGGTGATTCTTTTCCAGTATTCATTGTACTCCGGATCGGAGGTATCTATCGAGAAGTCACTGGCATTAATCAGTCTGACAGCTTCCTGGTTTTCATCGCCATAAGCTCTTGGTACAACAAAGATGACCTCTGTCCCATGCTTCATTAATCCTTTGGTCAATCCAAAGCATGCTGTGCCAAGTCCTCCGGTGATATGAGGCGGAAACTCCCAGCCGAACATTAGTACTCTCATTGATGTTGTTCTATTATTTATTTCTTTTCGTGTCCGTTGTCAAGTCGGCAGTCAACAGTAGGCAGTCAGCAGTTTACTGCGTTTAAAGTGACTGCCGACTGTCGACTGTCGACTGCCGACTGCCGACTCATGTTTCATACTTCTTCAGCATCTTTCCAATCCTCAGCAACTCGGCAACGCTCCAAGCCTGTGATATAGCCCCGCCAGCCTTATGCGGAGGGTCTCCATCATAAAGCTCCGCAATGGTACCAATTCCATAATCCTGAATCACCTCTTCAAAGCCACTATAGAGGAGTTTGACAAACCTTAAACCAGATTTTCCATGAATGCGGAGATAACCCTCGACGAAATGGCCCAGCAACCAGGGAAATACGCATCCGTTGTGATAAATCCTGTCGCGTGTCGATTGATCACCATAATACACTCCCTGATAATCGGGGTGACTTGGTGAGAGTGTCCGTAAACCGCGTGAAGTCAGCAATTCATTACGGATCACGTCGAGTATACTTTTTCTTTTTTCCTCATCTAACGGTGTATACGGCAAGGATGTAGCAAAGACCATGTTCGGCCGCACATCAAAGTTCTTATAGTCACCATCAACATAGTCGGCAAGATAACCTTTTTTATCATCCCAAAATGTATCGATGAAAGACAAGGGTATCATAGATGATATATCCTGCCATCCTTCGATAAAGGATGTATCGTCCATGATCCTGCTGAGTTCCAGACTAAACATGATCGCATTATACCAGAGAGAATTGACTTCGACAGGCATGCCGGCCCGCGGTGTAACCGGCTTGCCGTCAACGATGGCATCCATCCACGTCAGGGCTTTACCTGTTTCTCCGGCATATATCAGGCCATTATCCAGCATCTTTAAATTGAACAAATCACCATTCCGGTAACCTTCCAGTATCGTCTTCATTTTATGGCCATATTCTTTCCAAACCTGCTGTTTGCGGTTCGTATGCATAACATATTGCTGTAAAGCCCAGAAAAACCATAAAGGTGCATCCACTGAATTATATGATAGCTCCTGGCCTGTACCGAAGTTAGGGAAAAGAGAACCGTGGAGATCCTGAAGTATGGTGTTGATGACTGCGATAAACGTCTGAGGATTCTCCAGCACCAATGTTAAACCGGGAAGAGAAATGAAAGTATCCCTACCCCACCTGCCAAACCAGGGAAAGCCTGCAATAATATCAGTCCTCTTACCACGCCTGACAATGAATTGTTGCGCAGCATTGCCAAGGCAGTTTTCGAAACTGTCGCGTGGGATCCTTTTCTTTACTTCATCGCTAAATGCACGTTTGAGAGTAGTAACAGTTATTGGGCTCAAACCTGCTGAAAAAATTATACTCTCCCCCTTCTTTATAGATATTTCAAAGTATCCCGGCGTATAAAGATCTTCCAGGCAGTCGTACCCTCTCTCCTTTTCACGGATATATTCAAAATTATAGTACCAGTCAGGCACATGAGTGTATTCCGGTGGCTTTGAAAACTGCATATGGAGATGGGAATATCCCTGGTACATCCTTACCTTTATACCGTTTTCAATAAGCTGATATTTCTTTTCAACAAAATGATTGGCCTTGCTCAAATGATGGTGATTCCGGAATGACATAAAAGGCCGGAGCCTCAACAACGTTGGGGAATGCGCATCAACAAGGGTATAACGGAATAATATGCGGGCATCATTGGATAAAAACAACCGCTCCTTTTGCAGGACAACTCCACCCACACGGTATGTAAGAACAGGTATCGGATCTGCTTCAAAATCAGTGACATATTTATGTCCTTTGGGCATGTACACCTCTCCTTTGAATTTATGAATACCCAGGTTAAATTCAGTGCCATGCTGGATTATTGTTTCATCAAACGCAGTAAGGAGAACATGATTATCGCCATCAATAGCGGGTTGAGGAGCTATTAAAAGACCATGATACTTGCGGGTATTACACCCAATGATGGTGGTACACGCATATGATCCGGCCCGGTTCGACCTTAACAACTCCCTGTTCAGCGAATACTCAAGGTTTACCAACTGCGTTTTATCAAACTTTATATAACTCATTTTAAGAAATTTAATCTATAGTTATAGCAGATCATCCAAAATTATTGAAACCTTCAAAATTAGGCATTTATCTTCATTGGAATTATTCTTAATTTTACAAATCCTTTTCCGATACTGCAATTTTTTTTTGTGACATGAACAAAATTTTACGACCTTTGTTTATTCTCTAT
>JAPLDP010000032.1 GCA_026391695.1 Bacteroidota bacterium | reverse complement strand
TTGATGGGATTCTTCCACAAGGGAAAACATTTGAGCCTGTCGCTCGGTGGTGTTACTCATGCGCTTGAAATTTATCAATCCGCAAAAGTAAACCACAACCTCAGGCTAAACAATATGCATCATGCCGAAGGCTTACGATTACCTTGCATTAGGAAATATTGACAATAACGAATTAACCGATATACTATTTTGTTCCAATAGCGGTCAATTTTGGGGCATTTTTTATAATTATGGATATAAGAATTTTTCCGCTCCTGAATATCATTATATTATAGGATATTACCCATTAGGCCTGGCTTGCGGCAATTTGAACAGTGATGGCAGGGACGATGTAGTTATTGGTGGGCAGGCAACCGTGATATATTACTCATCGCCATCCGGCTTTCAAGAACAAATACTTAACCCCATGGGGCAAAAAGACATGTTTTCAATTAACGATTTTGATGGAGATGGGGATAACGACCTGATTACGGCGGCCGGTGTTCCAATCGTTGATGTTACAAGCATAGTGATTTATCAAAACCAGGGTGATACCAATTTGGTTGAATTGCCTGAAGTTTATTTCCAGCCTGGTTCAAGTCATTTTTTTGTAACCGATTTTAATAACGACAGCTTACCTGATATAGCTTTTCTATCAGATTACCCCGATACGGTTGGAACAGGGATAACTGATACTACGGGTGGTATTTATATACTGTACAATCAGGGTGGTTTTCAACTTTCCGAACCTCAGTTTGTACCATTGAATAATTATGGAGAAGGATGGCGCAATTTTCATTGTGCCGATTTGGATGGAAACGGATTTAATGATATAGCCATAGTCAGAACAATTTATATTCCGTTGGCCGGAAATCTTGAAATTTTATTTAACGATGGCAATGGTCACTTTGTAAATACCCCCCTTGGAATTGATAATCCAAAACATGCTGCCAATTTTGGAACCATGCGATGTTACCCCAATCCTTTTTATGAAACCACAACTTTTGAGTTCGAAATAAAACAAACAGCACAGGTAGAGCTGTCCGTATATGACATTCAGGGCAAAATCATCCATTGTTTGATCCATGAAAAACTGAAAGGAGGTCAATATTCTACACAATGGCGCGGGCTTGATAAGACTGATAAACTATGCAAGTCCGGCGCTATTTTCGCCTGTCTGAAGATAAACGGAAAAATCGACCAAGTAATTAAAATAATCAAGTCTTAACTTAAAATGGAGGATTTTGCAATGATAAAATTACGTTTTCTTTCATTACTGGCGACAATCTGTTTGAGTTCTCTTTTTTGCAGAGCTCAGTTTGCCAGACAGCAAGCCAACGATCTGGTTCTGAACCAGATTTTTTCTGATCAACTTAATATGGTTGATGTTTATACATCTCCTGATATTCAAACAAGCCAAAATAACATTATACTGTATGATAGCAGTACCATCAATATTCCAACTGCTGAATGCTGGGTATATTTCATTGACGATTTACCATTTGCTAACTGGAATCATCCATGCAAGTATATTTTTGTGAATACAGCCGATGGTAGCTACACAATTATTAACAGCAACAAGTATCCAATTGATTGGCAGAACATTTACAATAGTATTTCCTTGGCACCACGTACAGAACCTGTTGAAATGCAACCAAATCAGAATGCTGTGATTAACGGTCTTCCACCAAACCCACACATTAAAATTATATCTTTACTGGTAAACATTTCGCTGACGATTTACAATTTCTTGATTATGAAACAAAGTACGTTGATACGATCAATTTAAGGTAGATAAACCGACTTGATTAGTTATATAGACGCTGGTTGCAATAGGAGTAAAAACACAACCATAAAAAAGTAAAACAATGAAATTAAATTTTTTTATTCTTTGTCTTTGTATCGCCCCTTTCTGTGCAGCTCAAAACTGGACAAAACCGCTGAATATTTCTAATATGGAGGGTTTGAATAATCAACCGGATATTACGGTTGATCAAAATGGTACTTTTCATTGTGTTTGGGCGCATAAGATTGTACAGAACTTTTGGAAAATATATTATTCACAGTCAAGCGATGAAGGACTAACATGGTCTGTACCTGATGATATTTCATTGAATACGGAGAAATGGGTATCAGACCCACATATCGTTTGTGATTCGGAAAATAATTTGTATCTCACTTATGACTATGATGTAGGAAATTATCTTGAATCCTTGGTTTATTATAAAAAATTTGACGGAATAAGCTGGAGTGATCCAATTGTTGTGTCGGAAGGAATGCCCGAATCACATGCCAATAAATTAGTGATTGATAACAATGACAGGGTTTATTGTTTCTGGTACAGAAGTATCAATAACGGTACAACTTTCTACAGGTATCTGCAAAACGGATTTTGGAGCGATTACTATATACCCTATAACAACAATGATTATTTCGCTTTTATAAATTGTGCTGTAGATTCCTGTAATAACCTTCATTGGATTGGCGCCCATCATTACGAAGGGCAAACAGCTTATGATATAAAACCTGTATATCTTTATTACGATTATGAAAATGATTTGTGGAGTGATATTGTTGAATTTGGAGAACATTATTCATGGTATGGTTTCGATATTGATTTAGATACAAACTATTTACCTCATCTTGTATGGCAGGAATTTACAAATGATAGTATTCCGCCCAATGACGGTACTTTTTATGCATATAATAACGGCACATCTTGGACTACTCCTGAACTAATTGTTGAAGACCCTAGAAACCAACAAATTATTATTGATACCTATAATAACCCAAATATTTTTGATACTGAAAAATCTGATGATGGTCAGAAAATAATATTTTACTATTTTCTAGATAACTTTTGGAACGGTTATATAATAGATGAAACACCAAACGCATTTTTTAACCTAAAAGCAATTAAATATAACAACAAAATATTTTTATTCTATTCAAAAAGTCTTATGGCAGACGAAGGGCAGATATTTTATTCAAAAATGGATATGATAACAAATAATATTGAAATTACTACTTCATTTAATAAATTTAAGCTTTTCCCCAATCCATTTACAATTAAATTAACTATTGTTTTTGAAATGAAATCTAATAAAGATTTTCAATTGAAAATTTACACAATCCAAGGCAAACTAATAAATACATTAATAAACGAAAATAAATCATCAGACGAGCATGAAATAACATGGGACGGTAAAGACCAAAACGGAAAGGAGGTTACACCAGGCCTTTACCTCATACGCTTGCAGTCAGGCAGGAACATTCTTACACGCTCGGTAATATTAGTTCAATAATTTTTTAACCAGGCTATTAAACCGGCACAAAGAGATCGGGCTGCCAAAAGCATCACAAGGCAACAGGCAGCCGATCCCCGCCACCGGTAACAGCCGCAAAATTAATAAAAATGAAAACAATTCGTATTTTAATTGTGGTAATGGCTTTTGTAAGCCTTTCGGCATCAACTTTTGCACAGGAGAAATATGCCGTACTTATTACCGGTGATTATGCCGCACAAGGCATACCCCTTGAAGATCAGTGGAATCATGGACAAGGTAGAAGCGCTTATGGCTACGAAGAATTTTGGTACGACACTTACCTGATGTGGGAAATGCTTGTTTATGAGAAAGGATATTCCGATGAAAATGTATTTGTGCTTTTTGCAGGTGGACAGGATTTTACCAAACCTAATATGTGGAGTAGATATACTGCGGCAGCACACGGACTGTATCACATTACTGACTTTTCTGCTACAAACTCGAATGTGAATGACGTATTTAACGGATTGGCCAATGGATCAGGCGGTTTTCCGCAAGTAACAGAAGATGATTTTTTGTTTGTATGGACATTTGACCATGGTGGACCCGGACCCGGACAAACAGGACCTGTTTATCTATGTTTGCTTAATAATACTCATATGTGGGATTATGAGTTTGCTGCACTGACCGATCAAATACCTGCTTACAAAAAGGTATTTTGGATGCAGCAATGCCGCTCGGGTGGGTTTTATGATGACCTTGAAGCAATGAATACCGTTTTTAATTCAGCCTGCCAACCTCTTGAATATGCCTACCCTGCTGATAATGTTGATATTAACGATAATCCTGTTGATGAATGGGAACAAGTCAATGGTGAATATTACCGGCATGGTGAGTTTGATTTCCACAATTATTCAGCATCTGTTGGGGAATCGCCTGCATTTGTAAATAATTATAACGGGCAACCATATTCTGAAGCAGATGAAAACAATGATTATTACATATCTGTTCTGGAAAGTTACAATTGGGAAGAAACACATGAATCTATTGATGTTGGTGGAATTTATCCTGGTGAAGACCCATTATATTCTGACCTTGGTAATATCGGAGGAAATACATCCTTGGTATATCCTACGCTGTTGCACACTGATGTAACTACGAATATCAATTATCGCGGATTGATTGGTATTTCAAAAGACATCCATGTAACCACCGGAAAACAGCTTACTTTTAATAACAATGCTGATATTTATTTACTGAATAATGCAAAACTAATAGTTGATCCTGGAGCAAATCTTATCATTGAGGATGATGTCATGTTTCTAGGCAATAATAACAGCAGTATTCAAATCAACGGCAACATTCAAATCGGACAAGGAGTCACATTTGACATTGGCAATTTGATATTAAACAACCAAAACGCGACGGTTACTTTCAACAATGTATCATTCAATAATGGACAACTTATTAATTATTGTGAGGCTCTTGATATTGAAAACTCCACTATCAGCTATACCTATATCGGATCGCACAGGGGCTTTGTCAACCTGGAAAACTCAACTTTCGACCACGTATGGACTTATTTCACAAATACAGTAAATCCTAAACCGTTTTATAGTCTGTCGATCACAGATTGCATCTTTAAAAATGAGGCTCATCCGGGGATAAACATTGACGAATATGGCTGGTATTACATCAACAACAATCAAATATACAACTGCAACGGTGGTGGTATCTCACTTTTCAATAGTGGTCATGGCCCTTCCGGTAATCAGAATATATTATTTAACGATATTTATAATAATGCTTCCAGCGGGATCTCCATATACAACTCCACAGCATCCGTGTCGGGCAATTATATTCATGATAATCAATTCGGCGTAAAATTCTTTAACAACAGCCGTGTCGCCTTTTATGGAAATCCAAACGCTTCGTCATATGATGAAATGAACCTTGTCATGGATAACAGTTCTTACGAAGTGTATTCATCAGGGTATAGCTTCCCCTGGTATTTCAGGTATAATGCCATCATTGATGAAGACAATCTGGGAAATCCAACTGATCCGATGGTTTATTACCAGTGGGCATCGGGCGATCCAATTCCAAAGGACATCAGATACAACTGCTGGGGCAATAATTTCGATTATCACGAAGATCTTTACCCCGATGTTTATTTAGTAAATCCCATATGGTGCCCGGGTGGTGATAACCAGCATGTTCCAGATGCTGCCGAAGATATGCACACAAGCGCCGTCGGTCAGTTTGAAGCAGGTAATTACACTGACGCAAAAAATCTTTTTGAAATGCTCATTCAGCAATATCCTGAATCAGAATATGCCCAGAGTGCAATGAAAGAGCTTTTCAGACTTGAACAATTAGTCAGTAACGATTACAACGGTTTAAAACAATATTACAGAACAAACGATACGATACTTGCAGATACGGCATTGACTAAACTGGGCGATTTCCTTGCAAACAAATGTGATGTAAAACTTGAAAACTGGCAAACAGCCATAGACTGGTATGAAAACATCATTCAAAATCCGGAAACCATGGAAGACAGCATTTTTGCAATTATCGACCTGGGATATACCTATTTTTTAATGGAAAATAGTGGGTCAAGGTACTCATATACAGGAACCATGCCTGAGCATAAACCAAAATCGATGTCTGAATTCAGAATAAAACGCGATGAATTGCTTGCACTGTTGCCAGGTAGCAATCAATTTGAAACACCTAAACAGAATTTAGAAAATCTCAAACCTGGTGAATTGATGCAAAACGTTCCCAATCCGTTTTCAACATCGACTTCTATATATTACAGAATATCTGAACCTGGTAATGTGGTTATAAGAGTATACGACTGTCTTGGAAAAGAGCAAAACTCGATTCGGCAACTAGATATGAACGAAGGCATACACAAGATTGAACTTAATGTAACAGAATTACCTGTAGGTATTTATTACTACTCATTGGAAATAAATGGGAAAATGACAAGCACAAAGAAAATGGTTATTATGAAATAGCCGGATTGAAGATCTAAAATTAAAGCATATTGATTTGAACTATATTGAGAATTGGCTTTACGGGGGAAATACCAGATTATAACATTCTGATTTGATGGTTTTATACCAGATGCTGGTAAAGATATTTTTTATTGATCTGTCTTACAGGGTACCAGACGGCACCCAGGCCAATGATGAAAACGGTCATAAAAGCACACAGTAAATCGATTCATTGCATCTTGAAAGGATAGACGTCAATAATCATTTTGCGACTCATAGCATGTAGCAGTCCCATTTTTTATTTTGTTCATAATTTTTTTGAATAAAAGCATTTAAAATGTTGCATTTCAATGGTATATGTACTATATTCGTGGTACCCAAATCTTATCTGAGATAAGTTGTCTTACCTAATCGTATTGTACGAATTACAATACTTAATGTGTGGAGTGATGATATGGATTATTATCTGGTAATGGATCCCTTATTGGAGAGGGAAATTACTTTATAGAATTAGATAAATAATCGTGGATTGATGATTTTACAGAAAAACTCGCATAGATACTTTATAGAACATAACCAATATAATTGATGCAAAATTTGATCTTGCTAATAACCGGAATATTTATCAGCCTATTTGCTCAATCACAAACAATTTTGCTAAGCGACACAAACTGGTTCAGAAAGGGTCCATTTTGTGCTCATATACAATCCTTGGCAATGGCACCATCAAATCCAGATGTCATTTATCTGGGAACATATTCTGTCGGTCTTTACAAAACAAACAACGGGGGCGAAACATGGACATACTGCTCAACAGAAAACCTTCCTGCGTATAAAGATACACTTAGTTACTCTCCGACTTTGCCTTGCTGGTGGTATGGCGATTATTATCCAATTGATGCTATTGCCATTCACCCACAAGATGCAAATCATTTATGGATAAGTACGTTGGAGAGAGGTTTATTTGAAAGCACAAACGGTGGCAATAGCTGGCAAAAAGCAAATGAAACATTGCCTGATACATTGGCTGTAAATTTTATTAACATAAACCCCCAAAATCCTGATGATATTTTCCTGGGAACTGGTATGTATTTTACACCCGGTTCTCTTCAAAACGGTGGATTATACAGAACTTTAGATGGTGGAAATACATGGAACCTTATCGAAAGTTTACCTCATGGAAACACATATAATATTACTGACATTAAAAGAGATCCGACTGATAATGAACATTTAATTATTGGAATAGGCAGTGCAGGTGAAGCTGGTTTTTCATGGGGAATAATGGAAAGTTTTGATGATGGCAATAGCTGGCAAGAAGTAATGTATGATTTTCCTGTTTACGACATAAGCATTAATCCCGGAAACACTCAAAATATTTGGGGGGTAGTTTATACAGGATATTTAGACTGGTGGTTGGAGTTTTCTGATGACGGCGGACAAAACTGGAGCCTTTACGAAGGATTTGAAGACCCTTACAAATGGGTAACAAGTATGTATGCCGATGCAGATTTTAATTTATATATTGAAAGACACACCGAAAAACCTGATTATACATTCAGTATTTTGAAAAGTACGGATAATGGGGCTTCATGGTTTGAAGTTGATAAGCTTTCCGATAAACTTTCTGAAATTACGCGCACAATCAATTTGAGAAATACCTGTCAGGCAGAAACTTCAAATACCAACAATATTTATTTTGGCACTTATTACGGTGTTTTTCACTCTGAAAATGGTGGTATTACAACGCAATCACAAAATACAAATCTGATGAATTCATACATTTTGGATTTGGAAGTTCATCCAAACAATAGTGATATTGTATATGCTGCAGGTGCTCAGGGATTATGGAAAAGTTTTGGTTCTTGCCGTAGCTGGGAAAGAGTAGTCATTGATCCGGTTTTTTTTACTAAATTCAATCCTCTACAGCCAGATACTATATATTATGGTGGTCGCGATCCTATGCGAAGTTATGATGGTGGCATTACTTTTCAAAGCATCAGGCATAATATAGTTGGGACACCATTTGATATTGCAATACATCCTGTGTCCACTAATATAGTTTATCTTACATCGTGTGTTGACGCGTTCGTGCATCCTCTCTATAAATCAACAGATTATGGTGATAGCTGGACACTTGTTTTTGTCAGCCACAACGATGAAAGTTATACAGACATTTTGATCGATCCTTTACATCCAGATACTGTTTATTTTGGAAGACACAGAAGCCTTAACGGCGGACTAACATGGGAAGAAGATGCACTCGAATTAAGAATTGACGGAATACATCCGCAGAATTCAAATACTTTATTTGGTTCAAGCATGCAAGGAGATGATATACAAATATCTTATGATTGGGGAAGTAACTTTCAATTAATGGACGAATACTTATCCGGTCAATTTCCATATCAAAATATCAGAAATTTTACAATTGCAAAAGACAATCCTGAATATTTATTTTACTGCACTGGAAATGACGGTATTCATTACAGCAATAACTCAGGAAACAACTGGCAGAAATTTGAGGGTTTATATGAAAATCGCACCACGGAAATAATCCCTATCATTAATGAAAACAAATTCTATATAGCTACACATGGCGATGGTGTATGGGTGTATGATACAACTTATACTAATGCTATTGACGACAACCTCCTGGAGGTGAAAGATGATAATTGTTTATTTGTTTCACCCAACCCCTTTACTAATCATACAAGCATCATTTTCAATATGAAATGTTCCGGTTCTGCAAATATCTCAATTTATAATTTGCAGGGGAAATTAATAAATACATTAATAAATGAATATAAAATGAAAGGTAAGTATAGAATAATATGGAATGGTAAAGGCTTAAACGAAAAGGAGGTTATGCCTGGTCTTTATCTCATACGCATGCAGTCAGGTAGGAGCATTCATTCTCATAAAGTAATTTTATTAAAATAGGATTCATTATAAACCAGGTTGATTTCCGGTAAAAAGGGAGTTGATCACCATGAGCAAAAATAAACAAAACTGGCGATCACTCCCAGACACCGGAAACAGCCACAAATTTAAAAATTATGTGGTACAAAAAACTTTAATTCACAAAACACAGTGGCATTCGATCAATAGTTATGCATTCATTATAGAAGATTTATCAAACCTAATTGAAAAGACACTTAACAGGGTTTTGGTGTATGAAAAATCAATAGATTATTGAATGATAATAAAGATCTAAACGAGTTCTTTAACCTCAAATGATAATTTTATCATATTAACATATAAAAACACAAGAAGATGAAAAAATCAATAATAATCTATTTGATGCTGTTTATATTTTTTTTTGTAAAAACTACATTTTCACAAGACTATTGGGAAATTGTTGATACTCCTGATACGGCAGGAATATGTTGTATCCACATTAACAATAACGGGCATATTTATATAGGTGGTTTTGGCCACGGAAATAATATGGGAGGTATTCACCGTTCAATAGATGGAAGTGAAACGTGGGAGTTTTTCAATATAAAAACAAATGTTCCTGTCTATACAATAAAAGAAAATTCACTTGGTCAAATGTTCGCTGGTCTTAGTTTCGGCATATATAAATCATTAGATGGGGGAGAAACATGGTATGAAACACAAATGCCCTTTAGCGTTACAGCTAATATTGTTAGTGTGGAACTGCTTAATGATAGCATTCTCTTTGCGGGAGGACATGCAACTCCTTATATCTTTCGATCGGTAGATTATGGCGAGAGCTGGGATACGGTTTATTGTTTTCCCGGAGGCTCTGGTGAAGAATATGCAAATTGTTTTGCATTTTCGCCTGAAGGTGTAGTATATGCAGGTACCGATAATGATTTTGTTGATAATGAACGGGGTGTTTACAGGTCATATGACTGTGGAGAAACATGGGAATTCGTTGACATGGAAGGTGAAGGATTATTGTCGTTATCATTTGACAACAATGGGGTGTTATGGGCAGGGACAATATATAACGGACTATTTAAGTACGATGAACAAACACAGGAATGGGAATCAGTTGTATACGGCCGTTCAGTTAACGATATTCTGGTTAACAAAAAAAATGATATTTTTTTAGCATGCCTTTCTTATCCTTCTAATACAGGCGGTGTAATGGTTTCTTATGACAACGGGCAAAGTTTTGAGTATATCAATTCGGGTCTGGGCTGGCAAGCTGAAAAATTAGCCATTGATATAAGCGGTTTTATATATACTTGTTTTAGTGTACTCAATCATCCTGATACGTTATATAAGAGCGTTGAATCAACAACTGGTATTAATAAGGATATTCTTAATATTAACACTATCGCTGCACAATGCTTTCCCAATCCTTTCAAGGATAAAACATGTATCGACCTTTCAGTTTTTTACCCTAACTATGGTTGTATTAGAGTAAGTATTTATAACTCAGCAGGTATTTTGGTAAAATATGAAAAGTGCATACGTTCAGATTATTATTTATTCAATGGTCATGGGAAAGAAACAGGGGTATATTATTATAATATAATATCTGGAGATAAATATTATACAGGGAAAATGCTGTTGATAGAATAGTGAAATTAAAAATTAAGACAGAACATTTTAGTGATTAACCAAATTCTTTAAACAATGAAGACATTCACTTACGTAAAAACAGTTATCGGCTTAATTATGTTGTTGCTTATTAAGCAAGCAGGTTTATGCCAGGAAATGAATTTTCAGGGATTTATTGTTGACGATGAAGCGCAGCAGTTATTGAACTCCTTACCCGAATTGCAATTGTCGGAAATTTCACAGGGAATTAATCTACCTATTGAGGTTTTAAATAATGAACAACCTTACTTCCCTACTATTATTATGAATCAGCAAGGATCAGGTATGTGTGCTTCGGCTTCCGGAGTATATTACGCATTTGCATATGAAATGAACCGGGCAAGAAATGTTCCATGGAATAATACCTATAATAGTTATGATCCTAATTTTACATGGAACTTTGATAATGGAGGAAGCTTTACGGGCGGTTCCTGGTTTCCGATTAAACATCTCAAAAACATTGGCGCTGTGAATGAAGAAGTGTGGGGTGGCCTTAATATGCTGGATTATTCACGATGGATGAGCGGATACGATAAATATTATTTGACCCATTTTAACAAGCTTGACGAATCATACCAGTTCAAGGTTGATAATCCAGATGGACTTGATCTGCTAAAGCATTGGCTTTATGATCATAACGCAGGCTCTAATGTTGGGGGAGTGGCCTTAATGGCATGTCACTTTGGCGGACAAGAAGGTAGCTTGCCTCCAGAAAGTGCTCATTCTTCTGATAAGGTAAAATTAAGTTTTGACTATTGGAACCACGGGGTTACAATTGTGGGCTATTGCGATGATGTAAAATACGATTTCAATGGTGACGGTCAGTTTATTAATGGGCAAACTATGTCAGAATGGGAAATTGGGGCACTTAAAATAGTGGATAGCAATGGGCCAAGTTCCGGAACAAATGGTTTCTGGTGGGTTCCTTATCGATTACTTGTAGGTAACGGAATGATGAACCAGAACAAGGTTATTGTTTACGAAGTATTACCCAATTATAGTCCTGAAATAGTGATTAAAATGAAAATTGTTCATACTAAACGTGATAACCTGAACATCTGGCACGGCTGGGGTACCGATGCCAATGATAATTCCATGAACGATTATATTATTTCTCCAATAATATATGCAGGAGGGCCAAATCCTATGCAAGGTATTGGAAAAGATCCATGGATAGAGTTTTCACTTGATTTTGGCCCTGAGTTTATGCAGGAAGATTTTGGTAAAATATTTGTTTGGGTACAAAACCTATCCAATCCGCCTGGCATACTTGAGTCTTGGTCGATAATAGATTACCGTTGGGGCGAGGAGTTTGAATTATATTATCCCGAAACAAACATAGTGCTGGGATATAATACGATGAATACCTTCGGACTACCTTATGATTTAATTCCTTCTACCATAGAAGAAGATTTAAGTTTCAATTCGGATATGGTTTCACGTTTCACATCAACTGTATCAAACAATTCAACCTTAACTATTGAAGACGGTGTAAATATTGATATGTACAATAGCCAAATTGTTATCGAAATAGGTTCTACTTTAATTATCGGGGATAATGTTACAATTACTGGAAAAACAGGGCAAAATGAAATTGTTATTAACGGCAATGTTCAAATAGGCCAGAATGTTACATTTGACATTGGCAATTTGATATTAAATAACCAAAACGCGACGGTTACTTTCGACAATGTATCATTCAATAATGGACAACTTATTAATTATTGTGAGGCTCTTGATATTGAAAACTCCACTATCAGCTATACCTATATCGGATCGCACAGGGGTTTTGTCAACCTGGAAAACTCCACTTTCGACCATGTATGGACATATTTCACAAATACAGTAAATCCCGTACCGTTCTATAGTCTGTCGATCACAGACTGCATCTTTCAAAATGAGGCTCATCCGGGGATAAACATTGACGAATATGACTGGTTTTACATTAACAACAATCAAATATACAACTGCAACGGTGGTGGTATCTCACTTTTCAATAGCGGTCGTGGCCCTTCCGGTAATCAGAATATATTATTCAATGATATTTATAATAATGCTTCCAGCGGGATCTCCATATACAACTCCACAGCATCCGTGTCGGGCAACTATATTCATGATAATCAATTCGGCGTAAAATTCTTTAACAACAGCCGTGTCGCCTTCTACGGTAATCCAAATGCGTCATCATATGATGAAATGAACCTTGTCATGGATAACAGTTCTTACGAAGTGTATTCATCAGGGTATAGCTTCCCCTGGTATTTCAGATATAATGCCATCATTGATGAAGACAATCTGGGAAATCCAGGCGATCCGATGGTGTATTACCAGTGGGCATCGGGCGACCCAATTCCAAAGGACATCAGATACAACTGCTGGGGCAATAATTTCGATTATCACGAAGATCTTTACCCCGATGTTTATTTAGTAAACCCCATATGGTGCCCGGGTGGCGATAACCAGCATGTTCCAGATGCTGCCGAAGATATGCACACAAGCGCTGTCAGTCAGTTTGAAGCAGGTAATTATACTGATGCAAAAAATCTTTTTGAAATGCTCATTCAGCAATATCCTGAATCAGACTATGCCCAAAGTGCAATGAAAGAGCTTTTCAGGCTTGAAAAATTAACCGGTGACGACTATAACAGTTTAAAACAATATTACAGAACGAACGATACAATACTTGCAGATACGGCATTGACTAAACTGGGCGATTTCCTTGCAAACAAATGCGATGTAAAACTTGAAAACTGGGAGACTGCGATAGACTGGTATGAAAACATCATTCAAAATCCGGAGACCCTTGAAGATAGCATTTTTGCAATTATCGACCTGGGATATACCTATTTTTTGATAGAAAACAGTGGGTCAAGGTACTCATTTACAGGAACCATGCCTGAGCATAAACCGAAATCGATGTCTGAATTCGGAATAAAACGTGATGAATTGCTTGCACTGTTGCCATGTAGCAATCAATTTGAAATACCTAAACAGAATTTAGAAAATCTCAAACCTGGTGAATTGATGCAAAACGTTCCCAATCCTTTTTCGACATCGACCTCTATATATTACAGAATATCTGAACCTGGTAATGTGGTTATAAGAGTATACGACTGTCTTGGAAAAGAGCAAAACTCGATTCAGCAAATAGATATGAACGAAGGCATACACAAGATTGAACTTAATGTTTCAGGATTACCTGTGGGTATTTATTATTACTCATTGGAAATAAATGGAAAAATATCAGGTACAAAGAAAATGGTTGTTATGCACTGATTGAATTGCACATTATTATTAAAAAATCTTAAATGAAAAAGGGATGACATCTCAAACGAGATGTCATCCCTTTAATTTTGAATATATTTATTTCAAATGGTTCTGTTTAAGAATATTGTAGAATAATATTTCGTAATACAATTAAAATCAATGCTATAAATCATTTACTTTACTTATCCCTTTGCGCTGTATGCCCTTGGGGTTACAGAACCTACATTATCTTAAAACAGAACCTTTCAAATCAATAGGATTTTTTACTATTTTATCACAAGATTCTTCGTACTCTCATATTTTAAATTTATCAGGATGATCAGACTCATATTATCAGGGTTAATTTTAATTCTTTCATTCAGTTTATCTGCCCAGAATAACTTGATTGTTGAGAATGAAAATGACAATGGACCCGGATCGCTTAGATACCTGATCGATCAGGCCAATGATGGTGATACCATTACTTTTATAGATGTGGTAGATACCGTGCGGTTGACATCAGGGGAATTATTAATAAACAAATCATTAAGCATTATTGGTGGTACAGAAAAGGTCTGTATCATAAGAGATGTAAATCTCACCTTTCTGTATTTCAGAATCATGCATATTGTTTCATCCGGAGGGGACAAGACAGTGTATCTATGTAATTTACAAATTCTTTATGGACATACGCCGGATGCACAAGATATTGACCCCGGTGGGGGGCTTTATATTGAAACTGATCACGTAGTATTAAAGAAATGCCTTATTGGATATAATCATGCTGGTGATTATGTATTTAACGGGGGTCCTTGGAATGAACCCTGTGGCAGAAGCGGTCACGGCGGTGGAATTTACAATAAGGGAAATGTCTCATTATTCGACTGTGAATTATTTGAAAATTACGCAGGTGAGGGAAGATTTGGATATGATGAAAATGGAGAGGGTTGGAGTGCTTGTGCCGGAGGTTATGGAGGTGGAATATTTAATGAAGGCTATGCTTCATTATGGAATTGCCTGATAAGAAATAATTATGCTGGTAAAGGGGGAAATTCAAGTGGCGGGTATCACTCTTACTGCTTTGGTGCTAAAGGTGGAGTAGGAGGTGGAATCTTTAATAAAGGAGAACTGTATGTCGATTATTCGGTTTTTCAGGAAAATCATGCAGGTAATGGTGGTGATGCAAGTGGTGACCATTTCTCATATGGAGCTGATGGAGGCGGCGGAGGCTCATTGTATAATGTAGGAAATTGCGTATTAATTCTCTCAAATATTTTCAATAATCAGTCAGGTGAAGGAGGAACATGGATTGGATCTCCTCTTTATGGACGCGAAAGTGGAGATGGCGGTGATGGCGGAGCAATATACAATTCAGGCAGGTTATCGGCTATTAATTGTTTGATCCATAACAATATGACAGAAGTCGGAGGACCTTATGACGGAAATCCGGGAGACGGTGGTGGATTTTATTGTGTCGACAGCATCACTGAATTAGTGAATTGTACCATCGCCCATAACACCTGCGGTACTGTTAATAATAACTCTGCACTTAATGAAAAGAGCAACGGAAGTGGTGGTGGCCTTGTAGTAGCTAATGCTGTTGTCAATTTAACCAATACGATTATAGCCGGCAATTTAAGTGACAGTGTGCCGGATGGGGATGACCTCTATGGTTCAGTAAATGCTAATTATTCGTTAGTACAAAATTTAACTTATGGTAACCTTAACGGGATTCTCAATATCACAGGAGTAGATCCTGACTATATCAATGATTCCAGTGATTTCCATCTTGATATCCAAAGTATTGCCATTAATGCAGGTACGTGGGATACAACAGGTCTCAATATTCCTGCTTATGACCTTGATTCCTTGCCACGAATTGTTAATCATTGGATCGATATAGGAGCTTATGAGTGCCAGGATACAATTAATAATGGTGGATTATCTTTTTATCCTGAATACGTTGTATTTGACGGCTTCGGTCCTTCTGAACTTTTTATCGACAGCCTTTATCTTTTTAATACAAGTACGGATACACTAACTATTTTTTCAATAAGTACTGATCATCCTTTTTTTATTAAAAGAAAAGGTCAGGTGAATTGGGAAAATACGATAGAGCCTTTCAAACTTGATCCTTTTGATTATGACACCATTTATATCAGATTTCTTCCATCCGACACCGGCTATTTTGAAGGGACTTTGATAATTCAGAGCGATAATCCATACTCTGCTTATCAGTCTGCTTCCCTTTTGGGTAATTATTACAGCTGTTTCCAATTGTCAGGCACTATCACTCATGATACAACCTTTAAAAGTTTATGTGTCTTCATCACAGGAGATGTTACTGTTCCGGAAGGTGTAACTCTTGTTGTTGAGCCCGGATGCCATATTAAATTTGATGGGCCTTATCGAATGACTGTACAAGGGAAGATCAGAGCTTCCGGTACATCCGAACACAAAATCTATTTTACCGGTAAAATGCCTTGGGAGGATGAAAACTTACTGAAATATTGGGCTGGCATGTATTTAGTCGGTGCTGAAGCGATCTCTAATGACTCATCTTCATTTGAACATTGTATATTTGAATACGCATCACCAAATGGAGCACTTCATATTGAGCAGGTATATACTCACATTTCCAATTGTATTTTCCGCTTTAATACCAATTCGGGAGGACAAGGCGGTGCTATTTATGCTGATGATAATTCATTAACTCTCTCGAACAGTGTAATTCATGATAACAAGGCTTCCGCTCTCCAATATTCGTCGGCTTATGGAGGTGGTATTAATGTAACAGGCGCCCAAATATCTAATATTTTGTTTTATAATAACAGGAGTATTGGCTATTACGGCTATGGTGGTGGTGCTTATGCAGAGTACTCAACTATTACAAATTGCACCTTCGTCGATAACTATGCCTCTTACAATGATTCTGGATTATGGGGGTATAGCAATATTATCATTAACTCAATTTTTTCTAATAATTCTGTTGGTGGCGAAAACAGTAATATTTCTTATTCATGCACTTCGAATACTGGGATAGGCAACATTAATGTTTGGCCACAGTTTATTGATTATGAGAACGATGACTTCAGGTTATCTCCTTCATCACTATGCATTGATGCAGGGGATCCGGATACTGCAAATTTTTCTGTTCCGGAGACAGATCTCGACATGCTCCCACGCATAATGAATGGCCGCATCGATATCGGCGTGTATGAGTACCAAGTTGTTACACCACAAAACATTCAAACTTTACCTTCAGGATTTGATTTTGGACAATGCGGCGTTTCACTGACTAAAACCGATACATTACAAATTTTCAATACAGGAACAGAATTACTGTATATTGATTCCATTACTGTTCCGGAGGGGTATAAAATCAAACAGGAAAATGGAGATTTTAATAACATTATTTCAAACATCGGAATCGATGGCAATAGTTCAAATCATTTAATAATATGCTTCTCACCGGAAGAGAGTTCTGAGTACAGCGGATTTATTAATATTTACAGCAATGATCCTGAGGAATCCATACTGTCTTTACCTGTCATAGGTGTTGGTGAGCTTGGAATAGTAGATATTACTATTCTCCCCGTCATTGTTAGCCCAAATCCGACAAATGGCCTTATTAAAGTCACATTTGAATATCCTTTTATCCAACTTGAATTATATGATATAAGGGGGAAGCTTATTAAAAATTTACAAATTGAAGGTGAAAAAACGATCCTGCTCAATACTTCGGATATATTAAAAGGGCTTTATATCTTAAGATTAAGAGATAAAGATTACTTTATCAATAAGAAGCTGATTATCTATTGAAAAAAGGGATGACATCTCATCCGAGATGTCATCCCTTTTTTTGCTTCGTTACTCCTTCTTTATCCGCATCGCAAAGAACGACCTGTAAACAAAGACTAAGCCGACGATGAAAAACGCAAGGCCTATCCACTTTGAAGCTGTTTTGAAACCTCCGAGTATCATTTGAATGGAGATCTCGGCAGCCAGCAATCCGAATAAGGTTGAGAACTTAATGACCGGATTCATGGCAACGGAAGAAGTATCCTTGTAAGGATCTCCGACTGTGTCGCCGATGACTGTGGCTTCATGTAATGGTGTATTTTTCATTTTTAGGTCAACTTCAACGATCTTCTTTGCATTATCCCATGCACCTCCGGCATTTGCCATATATAAAGCCTGGAATAAACCGAAGGTGGCGATGGAAATCAGGTACGCAACAAAGAAGTTTGGATCGATGAATGCAAAGGCCAGTGTCAGGGAAAAGATAACGACAAAGATGTTCCACATGCCGGCCTGTGCATATTTTGTACATATTTTGACCACATTTTTGGAGTCATTGATGTCGGCTTCTTTCTTATCCAGGTTGATGTTCTTCTTGATAAATTCAACAGCCCTGTAAGCACCTGTCGTCACAGCCTGCATAGAAGCTCCTGTAAACCAGTAAATGACAGCACCTCCTGTTACAAAACCGAGGATAACCTGGGCGGAGGTCAACTCAATATGAAGCAATCCATTTTTTGCTAGAAGCAGAATGATTGAGAAAACCATAGTTGTTGCACCGATTACAGCTGTGCCGATGAGGACAGGTTTTGCCGTTGCTTTAAACGTGTTTCCGGCCGAGTCATTCACTTCAAGATGGTATTTGGCACTTTCGAAATTGGGTTCAAAACCGAAATCTTTTTTAATTTCTTCTTTAATGCCGGGCTTGTTTTCAATTTGTGAGAGTTCATATACTGACTGGGCATTATCAGTCACCGGTCCATAACTGTCGACGGCGATGGTAACCGGTCCCATGCCGAGGAAGCCGAAGGCCACCAGCCCAAAAGCAAAGATGGTCGGATAGGTCATGAACTGATCGAGTCCCAGCGTACTTGTTACAAAAGCAATAACCATAAGTGCAACGATGACCATGCCTTCCCAGAATGCACTGAAATTCCCGGCAACCATGCCTGACAGAATGGTGAGTGAGGCGCCGCCCTCACGCGATGCGGTGACGATTTCCTTCACATGGCGTGATTTTGTGCTTGTAAATGCCTTGGTGAACTCCGGTATAAGAGCCGCAGCCAGTGTGCCGCAACTGATAATAATCGCCAGCTTCCACCACAGATCAGTGACCATTGTGTTGCCAATAGTAATTTTACCTAACAGGAGATAGCTGACAATAAATGTAACGATGATTGAAAGGATGGATGTTATCCAGACCAGGTTGGACAGGGGTGTTTCAAAATTGAATTTGTCCGCTTTGCCAAACCTTGCTTTTGCCCATACCAGGTTGATATAATATGCTGCCAGTGATGTGACGATCATTAAAATACGCATAGCGAAAATCCAGACGATAAGATTACTCTGGAATAAAAATGCAGCTTCTTTGTTGGGGAAGATACCCAGTGTTCCGAAATTGATGGCCAGTACGATGAATGATATCAGGGCAACGCCTGTTACACCGTAAGTTTCAAAGCCGTCAGCCGTAGGTCCTACACTATCGCCGGCATTGTCACCGGTGCAATCGGCTATAACTCCGGGGTTCCGTGGGTCGTCTTCTGGCAGTTTAAAGACGATTTTCATCAGGTCAGCGCCTATGTCAGCAATTTTTGTGAAGATCCCACCGGCAACTCTCAGTGCGCTTGCACCAAGTGACTCTCCAATGGCAAATCCGACAAAACAGGCACCTGCACTGGTATAGGGAACAAACAGCAGGATGATCAGCATCATGATGAGCTCAACACAAACGAGCAATAATCCAACGCTCATGCCTGATTGCATCGGTATGGACATGACATTGAAAGGTTTGTTTTTTAAAGCGGCAAACGCTGTGCGGCTGTTAGCCAGTGTGTTTATCCGGATGCCGAACCATGCCACACTATATGATCCCAGGATGCCGATCAGTGTCCAGAATAAGATCAGTAATGTTTTGGGCAGGGTGAGATGCGACAGCACAAGAAAATAATAAAGGATGATTACGGCAATGATCCCGAATAAAATAGCAAGGAATTTTCCTTGCTGGAACAGGTAAGTTTTACAGGTTTCGTAAATGATGTTGGAAACATCCGACATGGACTTGTGTACGCGTATCTTCCGGATAGTGAGATACTGCCACAAACCGAAAAGCATCCCCACAATGATGACAATGAAACCGAAGATCAGCAATGACCATCCCTGGAAAAAATTCTCCTTCAGATTAGGCAATGGTAGATCAGCCTCACTGGCAATCATCAGCACAGGTAAAAATAAAATCGTAATGAGCGTTAATAGTTTTTTCATGCGTATTGGAATTTTTGGATTTGACATTAAGGTGCGCAAATGTCAAAAAAGTATTTAAAAAATCCAATAGTATTTTATTAATGAGACTCAAATTTTACAAACAAAGTGCCGTAAAATTTGTAAGTCGAATTAATCCCGGGAAATTTCCTTTGTATTTCCTGACCTTTAAAAAAAAATCCTACTTTTACCTTTCAAATCTTTTCTGTTGATTTAATCATGATGAATAAGATCAGGCTGAAGATAGTGGGTTTATCCACAAGCCAATCACAGAGCGGAGCTTATGCATTGATACTGGGAGAGGTGGATGGTCGCAGGCGCCTGCCCATTATCATTGGAGGTTTTGAGGCTCAGGCAATAGCCATTGAACTGGAAAAAATGAAACCTACACGGCCTCTGACACATGACCTTTTTAAAACCTTCGCAAAGCAATTCGGTATCAGTATTAAAGAAGTAATCATTAATAAGTTCTATGAAGGGGTGTTTTATGCCAAGTTAATATGTGAGCTGGAAGGCAAGGAAGCAGAAATTGACTCGCGCACATCTGATGCGGTAGCCATAGCATTAAGATTTCATTGCCCGATTTTTACTGTTGAGAGCGTGATGGCTTCAGCTGCAATAATCATGGATGATGAGAATGCGAAAGCCAAACAAGAGAAAGCTGAAGATGTAATAGGTGAGATGGAGTATACCTCAATGACGATTAATGAACTGAAGGAACTGCTTGAACAAGCCATATCCAATGAAGAATATGAAAGAGCTTCGCAGATCAGAGATGAGATAAAAAGAAGAAAAATCCGGGAATAAACGCATAAATTACTAGATTCATCACTTTTAATCCCTGATGATAGTTATGAAGAGAATTGTTGAATGTCTTT
Organism: Bacteroidota bacterium; assembly: GCA_026391695.1. Lineage (NCBI taxonomy): Bacteria > Pseudomonadati > Bacteroidota > Bacteroidota bacterium. The sequence goes on along the minus strand of JAPLDP010000032.1, from coordinate 39,975 downwards.
TTTTCTTATATGTTTTGACCATAGCCAGTGATGTAAAAGCTGCAGAAAGGAAAAATCAGGGATTAGAAAAGTTGGTTATCAATGAATGGAAAATCACTCTCATTAAAAGCCTGGAAAGTAATGTGTCACTGAATGCCAGCAGCAACGATTTTTTGAAGCTGTCAAAAGTCAATAAATTATTCAGCCTTTCCGTTGAAAGTCAGCACCTGTATAAAACAGGCTCATGGCATATGCAGGAGAATGTAGTGTTTCTGAATTGCGTACCCGGGGATACCTTGACTCTTGTCGATTCGACCATTTTTCGCGTCTTTAGCGGCAGACCCGAGTTGATATACTATACTGACGGACAGCAGGTCAGCCGGATACTTGATGATGGCCTTGCCATTGATTCCCTGGTTTACAGGTACACCATCGACAAATGCACCCCCGACAGTTTGGTGATTACCGGAAATGGATATGTATATACCCTGACGGGTACAAAAAATACTGTAGCACAGCTTACAGGGACTGGTTTCAGCATGAAATCCATGGCCAGAGGAACCCTGGGAATGCTTGTCCTGCTGATGATAGCTTATGTCTTCAGCGCCAACCGCAAAGCTATTTCATGGCGGATCGTCATCCTTGGCATTCTCACTCAGGTCATCATCGCTATTGCTGTTCTGAAACTCCCATTTATGCAAAATGTGTTTGAGTTTCTTGGAATGGTATTTATTAAAATACTCGATTTTTCGAAAATAGGCGGGAAATTCCTGTTTCAATCCTTTTCGTCAGGTCAGGTCGAAATCGGTCTTCTGAATTTTGCATTCCAGATACTCCCAACTATTATTTTCTTTTCGGCTATAACCAGTTTATTGTTTTATTTTGGCATTATCCAGAAAGTGGTTTGGGTTATGGCCTGGCTTTTAACACGGATGCTGAAAATCTCCGGAGCGGAAAGCCTGTCGGCAACCATGAATATTTTTCTCGGTCAAACGGAGGCACCTTTGCTGATCAAAGAATATCTGCCGGGGATGACACGATCGGAAATACTGTGTGTAATGGTTGGCGGAATGGCAACTATTGCAGGTGGAGTGATGGCCATTTACATCGGATTGCTTGGCGGTAGCGACCCCTCGCAGCAACTGCTGTTTGCCAAACACCTGATTACCGCATCAGTCATGGCTGCACCTGGCGCTATTGTGGCAGCTAAGATGCTTTTCCCACAAACTGAACCGGTAGTGGGGGAGGTTAAAATATCAAAGGAAAAAATCGGTGATAATTTTCTTGATGCAATTGCCAATGGCACAGGACAAGGACTCAGACTGGCCGTCAATGTCGCTGCCATGCTGCTGGTCTTTATCGCCTTTATTGCCATGCTGAATTTTATCTTACAGAAGGTAGGTGATTGGACAACTTTGAATGATCAAATCACCCTGTTGACCAAAGGGCAATACCATCATCTCAGCATGCAGTTTTTGCTTGGGTATGCTCTTTCACCCCTGGCATGGACGATGGGTGTGTGTAAAGAAGACATGACCCTCGTTGCCCAGCTGCTGGGAGAAAAAACTATACTTAACGAAATGATTGCTTACATAAGCCTGAAGGATTATATATCCGCTGATGCATTCGTCCAGCAAAAGTCTTATGTAATGGCAACGTATATGCTTTGCGGCTTTGCCAATTTCAGTTCTATTGGCATACAGCTTGGAGGTATTGGTGCTCTTGCTCCAAATCAACGTACCACACTCTCTAAACTGGCATTCAGGGCACTGCTCGGCGGTACTCTGGCATCTTTATTTTCTGCCACCATTGTTGGCATTATCCTGGGATAAAACCTAAACTGTTGATCATTATTGATTAAAACACTATTTATGAAGCAGTATCTGGATTTATTGCAGCATGTAATGGATCACGGTGTGAAAAAAGTCGACAGGACAGGAACCGGCACCATTAGCGTGTTCGGATACCAGATGCGTTTTAACCTTGAAGAGGGTTTTCCCGTACTTACTACCAAGAAACTGCATCTACGGTCGATTATCCATGAGCTTTTATGGTTTATTAGTGGCCAGACAAACATAAGGTATTTAAAGGATAACAAGGTGACCATTTGGGATGAATGGGCAGATGGAAATGGAGAGCTGGGACCTGTATATGGTTATCAGTGGCGGTCGTGGCCGGCATATGATGGAAAACATATTGACCAGCTTGCCCGTGTCATTGAATCGATAAGGACCAATCCCGATTCACGCCGGCATATTGTCAGCGCCTGGAATGTTGCCAACCTCGATAAGATGGCCCTGCCACCCTGCCATCTCCTCTTTCAGTTTTATGTTAGCAATGGCCGGCTGTCATGCCAGCTTTACCAGCGCAGTTGCGATATTTTCCTGGGTGTGCCGTTTAATATTGCCTCCTATTCACTTTTGACCATGATGATGGCTCAGGTCACGGGTCTAAAAGCCTATGAGTTCATCCATACTCTCGGTGATGCACATATCTATCTTAACCATATTGACCAGGTTAATCTCCAGTTTACACGCACACCTTATCCTTTGCCCCAAATGAAAATTAATCCGATGGTCAAAACCATAAATGACTTTAAATTTGAAGACTTTGAGCTTGTCAATTATATTTCACATCCGCATATAAAAGGAGAGATATCGGTTTGATTTTATATTATTATGAAGAATATATCGATCATAGTGGCCATCGCCGAGAATAATGCCATCGGGAAAGACAATCAACTGTTATGGCATATATCTGACGACCTGAAAAGATTCAAAAAATTGACCTCCGGCCATACGGTTATTATGGGGAAAAGGACTTATGAATCTCTGCCTCTGCGCCCATTGCCCAACAGGAGAAATATGGTTATCACGGATATTCCCGGTGAGATAATTGAGGGTTGTGTCATGGCATATTCTATCGAAGACGCCATTGAGAAGTGCGATGGCGACAAAGAGAATTTTGTCATCGGAGGAGGATCGGTTTACAGGCAGTTCTTTGAATATGCCAATAAACTTTACCTGACAAAGGTGCATCAGGCATTTGACGGGGATACATTTTTTCCTGTAATAGACTTCAGTAACTGGAAATTAATGGAAGAGCAACACGTAGATTCTGGTGCTGACAATCCGTTTACTTATACCTATTTGGTTTATGTTAAATGACATAACATTGAGAAAAAATAATTTAGCTGGTTTTTAATATTGTAAGTTATGAAAAGATTTCTGTTTTTAGCGGGTACCATCTGGCTTTTAATTCTTTCGCCGGCATGCAATGATAAGGATAATAACATCAAATATTATAATTTCCAGAGGGTTACTGAAGATTTTATGTTTGCTTTTTTAATCCAAAGTGAAGCCAATTTTATGGTTGATGCTGTTTTAAAGACTTTAGAAGATTCTCTTGCCGCTAATCCGTCAGGTACATACCAATGGGGTTCGGCGCAGGTAACAGTCACGCCTGCCGACGTCAGCACATATCCCAAAAGTTTTACGCTTGATTATGGCACACGGACACTGGATTCTTTGTCGGGAAAGATCACAGGTCAAATGACCGATAAGTATTTCGAATCGGGCTGTGTGGTAAGCTACACTTTTTTAGATTATATCGTTGATTCAAATTCTGTCCAGGGTTTCGATACCATTAGAATAGAGGGACCAGGACCATCATTAAATAGTTTTAAATATTCCATTGCTATGAATGATGTATTAATTATCCGTACCAGGCCTGATGACCATAAAGATACCACCAGCTTTGAAGCAATTGAACATGCCCAGCTTGTTGGGCTGGCCAATCAGGTCGTCATTCCGGAAGCATATATGTCAGGACTCTCCAGCGACAGCATGAGGTTTTCTGTCAGCGTCCATGCCGATTATTCGCTGATAAAAGATGCTGATTGTCACTTCCTGAGTGACGGCATATTTGATTACTACATCAAAGATTTCTATAACAGCAGCATCGGGGAGGGCGCGATAGATTTTGGATACCCTGTTCCGGGTGCCTGCGATAAGTATGCCGGCATTTCAATCAACGGGGATGGATACACAGTGGATATGCAATTCGTCATGGACTAATCACTTCTAAGGATTCTGTCTAATCAGCAATCTGTTTTTATGTTTTTTGCTTCTGCTTTCTGGCTGCCGGAAAAAGGATGTTATTGAGTATTAGCCTGTATCCCGGAGAGTTAGGAAATAAATTCAGGTCTGTCGCCGGATCGCCGACATTATGCCTGTAATCTTCCGGGTCATGGCCGCCGAGAAAAGTCCATGTGCCGTTTCCAAATTCACCATGAATATAGCGTGCTTCACGTGCCGATTTGAGCTCACCCATGATAAGGACGTTGGGTTTGATAAACCGTTCATCAAACGCAGTGGTCTGTCCCATAAATCCATTGATGATCATCTGGTGATTCTGACAGAGCATGGTTGGAACAGGGTCCCATTTGGCTGAAAATTCAAACAGGGTGAAAAAATCTTCATTCTGTGGTATGCGTCTGCGGTCGGTGACATCTATTGAGGATATCTCATACTCGTAAGGATTTGTGCTTAAGGTAAAGTCGGTAAATGCAAAGCAATTCGAGTAGTTCAATTTCGATTGTGCATCCGCGTCGGGCGGATCACCGTCGAACATCACATCGCAGATATCCACACCGTCTGCCGACAGAGCAACATCAAAACTGTCGGGTGCGGAACACATCGCGAAAAGATAGCCTCCTCCGGCAACATAATCTCTGATTTTCCGGGATACTGCCAGCTTACATTCCGACACCTTGGTGAAACCGAGCTTTTGCGCGAGTTCTTCCGAGATACGCACATCTTCCTGGTACCAGGCAATATCTTTGAAGGCTCTCCAGAATTTACCATACTGACCCGTAAAATCTTCATGATGCAGGTGCAACCAATCATACATTGGAAGAGCGCCATCCAGCACCTCTTCGTCATAGACGACGTCATACGGTATCTCGGCGTAGGTGAGCGCCAGGGTGACCGCATCATCCCAGGGCAATTTATTTGGCGGAGAGTAAACCGCTATGCGGGGCGCCTTATACAATTTTACTATATCCATATTCACTTCAGGATCAGCAATATCCTGAAGAATAGCCGTATACTGCGCATCGGCAAGAATTGTATAAGTGACCCCTCTGACTGTACATTCATTCTCTATTAATTCATGATACTGGCTGACAAAACTACCACCCCGGTAGTTTAATAACCAGTCCACTTCCAGTTCCATCTGAAGGATCCAATAAGCAATACCATAAGCTTTAAGATGGTTCTTCTGTGTTTCATCCATGGGAATGAGCACATAGGCCGCTCTGGCATTCAGAAAGAGCATGGATAGCAGGGCTGAAATAAAAACTATCTTTCCTATTGTGAACCTGTTTTTCATCATCGATAATAAACTTGTGCAAAGGTACAAAAGAATCCATAGAGACGGGCCAGGTACTCATTGCATGGATGGCTTTATAATCTTAAATAATGTTAAAGTAATCAGAAAGGCGACTCTTCGTCGGGCATGTCATTCATTTTGGAAGGCACTGTGTAAGTCATGGGTTGGCTTTCCTCATCCAGGTTTATTTTAGCCAGTTTCCACTGCCGTTCTTCAGGGCTCATGTCAACGAACCTGGCATACCTGGAGATAAACCGCAGGGCAATATCAGCAGTAGATCCATTACGGTGCTTGGCAATAATGATTTCTGCATATCCTGCAAGGGAATTACCTTCACTGTCTTCAGTGATCTTATAATACTCAGGTCTGTAAATAAAGATGACCAGGTCGGCGTCCTGCTCTATGGCACCTGATTCACGCAGGTCGGAGAGGATAGGTTTCTTTAATCCGGTTCTTGTTTCAACAGCCCTGCTGAGCTGCGAGAGGGCGATGATCGGAATGTTAAGCTCTTTGGAGAGAGCTTTTATGGAGCGGGATATATTGCTTATTTCCTGTTCTCTGTTGCCACGGCCTTCGGACGGCGACGACATGAGCTGAAGATAGTCGAGGACGACCAACTGTACGTCGTGTTGTGCTTTAAGACGGCGGCATTTGGCTCTAAGCTCAAACACTGACAGGGCTGGGGTGTCGTCAATAAAAAGAGGTGCATCGATCAGTTTCCCTATTTTAACATTTAACTGGTCCCATTCCGACTGATCAAGAGTGCCTTTTTTAATTTTATCTGCCGAGATGGATGTCTCACTCGATATCAACCTTGTCACCAGTTGCAGGGCTGACATTTCCAGGGAGAAGAAAGCCACAGGGCGTTTGAATTCAACGGCCACATTTCTGGCAATTGACATGGCCAAGGCGGTTTTACCCATACCGGGACGGGAGGCTATTATAATCAGGTCGGATTTCTGAAAACCGGATGTGACCCTGTCGAGTTCGGTGAATCCTGATGGCACACCACGCATTCCTTCTTCATGCTCCCTTGCCGCTTGCATCTCACGTATGGCTTCGGCAACAAGAGCCCTCATATCGATATAATTCCTCCGGAGGTTGCTTTCGCTCAGATCGAATAAGTTACCCTCTGCCTTATCCAGAAGATCAAACGGATCGGAGGTGTCTTCGTAAGCATCGCGGATAATGCCTGATGATATGGCGATCAGTTCACGCTGGATATACTTCTGTAAAATGATACGTGCATGGAATTCAATGTTGGCTGCTGATGCCACACGGTTAGTGAGCTGTGTTATAAAATAGGGACCGCCGACAACATCCAGCTCAGCCGATGATTTGAGTTCATTGATGACAGTCAGAATATCGATTGGCTCCGATTTGGAAAAAAGCCTTTGAATGGCAGAGTAAACCACCTGGTGCGACTCCTTATAAAACATCTCAGGCTTCAGGAAATCAATGACCATGGTCAGCGCATCCTTCTCGAGCATCAGCGCTCCGAGAACAGCTTCTTCCAGCTCAACAGCCTGCGGAGGTAGCTTGCCCTGATCCAGAATGTCCTGGGTAACAGCCGCTTTACTATATGCCCTGCGGCGTGTGCTGTTTTGATCTTTTTTGTCTGTCATGCCTCAAAAGTATGAAATTGTATACTCTGTCCATAAGAAGTGACGAGATTATTTTATCAACAAATCACTTCGTCGTCACCGATCCCGACTTGCTTCACAGTCGGGATCAATTCGACTTGCAAATTTTTCAGCACTGTGTTTGAAAAATTTGAGTCTCATTGATTAAATAAAATGGAGTATTTTTGCCGCAAATGTTCTCAAATAAGTATAATGAAACAACTCCAGATCATCTCCATACTTTTCATCACTATTCTGATGGGACAGGCATGCTCCCTGTCATCGCAAAACAAAACCGTGACGATTCAGGGTAGTATGCGGGCAGATACTTCTTTATCTGATATTGTCATTGAAGATTATAGTAAAAAACCGCAAATCATTGCTTCGTGCCCTTTGGGGGATGATGGTACATTTAAATTGACACTGAATGTGAAGGGTTTGGACTTTGTAAAGCTCAAGCTTAGCGAAAATAATTATATGGCTCTGATATTGCTGCCGGGGGAGCAGGTGACGATCACCTCCACGTCAGACCGTATCTATGAAAATCCTGTGATATCCGGTTCACAAAACACAAGTCTGCTCTTTTCCCTTAGCCAGGCAGTTAAAAAATATGACCTGGAGATCGACACTTTGTATAAATCATTTAAAGCCTTGCAGAAGAGTCAGGAAGGAAAGGATAGTGCAACGCTGATCATGATGGATAACGAGTTGAAGAAACTTGATGGGGAAAGAAAGACCTATATAAGGCAGTTTGCTGAAACAAATCCACAATCGCCTGCCAACCTGTATTATCTCAACAGACTTGATATAAAGGAGAACCTTTCTACCTTCATTAAAGTCAACGATGCCTTGTATGCTTTATATCCTGATAATCCTTTTGTTGTCGAGCTTAATTATTCGGTAACCGCTCAAAAGAATATACAGCCGGGGATGCTTGCACAGGACATCAATCTTCCGGATCCGGATGGAAAGATCATCAGCCTGTCGTCACTTCGCGGGCACATTGTGCTTATTGATTTCTGGGCCTCATGGTGTGGACCATGCCGCAGGGAAAATCCTAATGTCGTGAATATATATCGTAAATATCACGACGCAGGTTTTGAGGTATATGGTGTTTCGCTTGACAGCGAACGTAGTGGTTGGATAAAAGCCATTGAAAAAGACAGCCTGACATGGACCCAGGTCAGCGACCTGAAACGTTTTAACTCTGTGGCCGCCAAAGCATATGCCGTGAGAGCTATTCCATTTTCCGTATTGATCGACCGCGAAGGTAAAATCATTACGACTGCTTTGAGAGGATCGGACCTGGCAGCCAAGCTTCAGGAAATCTTTGGATATTGAAAAAGTCATTTGGAAAATATTCGCTAAGTTAGCCAATCATAAACAAAATAAATTCACAATTATACCTGTAATGCGAAAAAAGAAGAAAAGAAAGATTGTCCGGTTTAAGACGGTACAATTTAAAGTTTCTGCCAGGCAAAAGAGGTCGTTAATGAATTATTGTAAGGCACGTGGCACAACGCCAATAAAACTGATTAAGAAAAACATACAGAAATACCTCGATAACTTTGCACTGGAAGTTCCGGAGCACTATTTTGTGACGGAGAAACAGCTCGATTTATTCAGGGAAGCCGGGCCGGCCAAGGATCAAAAATAGCAATGGCAGGTCATTTCATCAATATATTTATATAAGGCGTGCGATTGAGGATTGAGCGTCCCAGTGTCACTTCATCAGCATATTCCAACTCATCGCCGACTGCAATACCACGTGCAATGGTCGAAATTTTTACGTCATGCTCTTTTAAGCGTTTATAAATGTAAAAGCAGGTGGTGTCGCCTTCAATGGTGGTCGGTAGCGCAAGGATGATCTCCTCAACAGGATCCGCGGTCACCTTCATCTCAAGGTCATCAATGGTCAGATCATGGGGACCTATCCCCTCAATAGGAGATATGATGCCTCCCAGAACATGGTAAACACCATTGTATTGTGAAGTATTCTCAATAGCCATTACATCCCGTGTGTCCATAACCACGCATAACTGGGTCTTATTGCGTTTGGGACTCGAACATATCTGGCAGATATCATTGTCGGAAATGTTATGACATATTTTGCAATGCAAGATTTCTTCCCGCATCTTAGAAATAGCCGTCGTAAAGGCTTCCACATCTTTTTTTTCTTCATTAAGAAGAAATAAAGCCAGCCGCAAAGCCGTTTTTCTTCCAATACCGGGCAGCTTTGCCAAAGCATTGACAGCCTCTTCCAGAAGTTTAGACGACAGGGTCATACAAAAACAAACTGTTTATATAACTTTATTTACCTTTGCCGTTGCAAATTTAGTCCAAAAATAATATTAGAATAATTAAAGCCCTTATCTTTTCGTTTAGTGATATTGTTAAATCGGCTAAAGAGAATACTATGATTAATAGGATGATTTTTCCGATCATTTTACTTATATCCGGGTTATGTGTCACCTTAAAAGCACAATCCGTCGATACATTAAACCGGACGGATCAGAATGGCAAAAAGCAGGGCTATTGGAGGAAGTATGAAAAGGATACCCTGAAGTATGAAGGTTTTTTCAAGGATGACAAGCCTGTCGGGGAATTCAAGTATTATTACGGCAATGGCCGGTTAAAAGCGCTGATGTACTACCTGGATAATGATTTCCGCCGGTCGGAGATGTATCATCCCAATGGTATAAAGATGGGCCAGGGTAATTACAGCGGAAATCATAAAGACAGCACTTGGCTCTATTACAATGAGGCTGGTACCCTGGTGTCGGAGGAATTTTACCGGAATGGCATGCGATCAGGTGTCTGGAAAACTTTTTACCCCAATGACACCGTTTCCGAAGAAATCTCCTATGACAATGACCTGAGGCAGGGTCCATGGCGACAATATTATCCTGAAGGTGAGAAGAAACTGGAAGGGAATTATGCCGCCGATAAAAAGGACGGACTTTTTATCATGTTCTATCCAAACAAACAGGTACTTCTTTCCGGCAAGTACCTGAATGATGACCGTGAGGGAGAATGGTCTTATTATATTGAAAACGGTTCCTTACAAAAGAAAAGAATATACAAGGGCGGATTTCTAACTAGTGAGGTGATCTACATCGAAACAGAGGAATGAATGGTTCATCACACTTCGGAATTTTTTTCATTCGTGAGGCGATAAGATCATCCTATCTGATAATATCTTTTATATCCATAAGTTCTTGTAATACCACTCTGCCGGTTTTTATCAGTCGTTCATACGTCTGGTGCCCGTTGGCGATCAGAATGCATCTGCAATTTAAGGCCAAAGCCACTTCGTGATCATGTATCGAATCTCCAATAAGACATATCTCCTGAGGCACTGTTTTTATTGTATTCATCAGATTTCTGGCTATATCGATCTTACCTGCTGCATAATGGTTGCTGATGCCTGCAACGATGTCGAAATAAGGTAACAGACCTCTTTTCGCAATGGAATCCCGGAGGGCATTTTGCTCCATCGCGGAAAGGACAACCTGCAAATAATTTTTTGTATGGAAGTGTCTGACGATATCCAAGGCATTGTGATGTAATGAGCAGGATACAAGTTTTTGAAGATATATATCGATGAACTCAATGGCCACTTTATCCCATGCATCTTTTTCAAAGTCAAAGCCAAGCATACGATAGTAATCCTGGACAGGAAATGTAAAAACCTCCCGGTAATATTGTCTTGTGATACTGCCCATATGACGTTCTGTGAGGATTTGATTCATGGCCTCCACACAAATGTCGGTGTCGTCGAGCAGGGTGCCATTCCAGTCCCATATCAGTGCCTTGGGTTTATCGGACATGCTAAAAAATTACCTTTCCGGTCATCATTTAATTCCAGGATTGCCTGTATCCAGGACGACTTTCCATTTTCCATCGGCATTTTTCTTCCAGATTGACAGATAGGTACCCTTGAAAACAAGACCTGTTGTATCTTTGAGTTTTGATTCCCAGATACCATAGGTGTAACCGAGATCTCCCGATTCTGAGACAACTGCTTTCAGCGGCTCCCATGTCAATATAGAATTTTCATCTGAAAACCTGGCGAAAGTGGCCTCAATGGCTGTTCGACCTTCAATGGGTTTTTGCTGTGCACGCAGCAGGACGCAGTCGTCCGAAATATGCTCAAGGAAAGATGCTTTCATCCCCTTCTCCCTTGAAACGTTGGAGAAGTCTCTGTCGGCCTGCAGCAGGGTTTCAGTCTCTTTCTGAATATCTGCACGGTTCGAGCAGGCTAAAAAAAAGGACAATGAAATGATGATAAAAAAAATCCGTGTTATTAATTTCATACTGTAAGTCATTATAAACGGTAAGCCACTCCGGTCTTTACGACAAATTGGTCAAAATCACTGATGGCATATCTCAGTTCAAGGAATACACCCAGCTGTTCAGATATCGGGTATTCTCCGCCAACACCGAGGTTAAGGCCGAATTTGACATCGGAAGTGGAAAATTCATACACTGGATTTCCCTGCAATGTAGGATCCGTAACCTCGCCTTTGGATGTCAGAAAAGCAATGTTGATACCAGCCAGCGGATATACGTCGAACATGTCGTTATTGACAGGAATAATATAATGAGCATCGAGGTTCAGCTCCCATAGACCGAGTTTATAGGTCCATCCGATGAATTCATCTTTGTGGGGCATAAAAATAGTCAGATTTGGAGCTACCCGGATGTTATCGGTTATATCGTATGTTCCAAGGATATTTAATCCCAGGTTTTTAATCTCACTACCATAGGCGAGGCCGCCTCCGATACGGATTTTCCCGGATGAAGGCCCTTGGGCGAAAGCCAAGCTCAGGATGATACATCCTGTAATGGTCAAAATGATTTGTTTCATAAGTAGAAGATTTATTGTTAAGACGTCCAAAATTATAGAAAATTGCAATAATCAAGGTTTGGATTGAAATTAAATCTTACCTCAAATCCTGCTCACTGACCGATAATGAATTGTTACTTATTAATTACTGAATATTAGCTTATTGTCCTTAATATCAACAACGATTTCCTTTTCTTTATTCACTTTTCCTGACAGTATCATCCTCGAAAGCTCATTAAGTATCTCGCGCTGGATCAGACGTTTCAGCGGTCTGGCGCCGTATTGCGGATCGTAACCATTTTCTGCTATGAGATCCACAGCTTTATTGGTGACCCTTAATCCGATATCATTTTTTGCAAGCATGTGAATCACAGCCTCCAGTTGCAGGACGACTATCTGTCGTATCTCATTTCGGTTCAAGGGATTGAACATGATTATTTCGTCGATTCTGTTCAGGAATTCAGGCCTTATCGAGCGTCTGAGGAGGTCAAATACATTTTGACGGATTTCTCTGATAAGGTCCTCCTTGTTTGTATCGTTCATTCTTTGGAGATTTTCCTGTATCAGTTGCGATCCGATATTCGACGTCATAATGATGACCGTATTCTTGAAATCCGCTGTCCGTCCTTTGTTATCGGTGAGTCGTCCTTCATCGAGAACCTGGAGAAGGATATTAAAGACATCGGGATGAGCCTTTTCAATTTCATCCAGCAGAACGACGGAATAGGGTTTCCGTCTGATCTTTTCGGTTAACTGACCACCTTCTTCATAGCCGATATAACCTGGCGGAGCGCCGATCAGACGTGACACGGTATGGCGTTCCTGATACTCCGACATATCCATGCGGACCATGGAGTTTTCATCATTAAATAGGAATTCTGCCAAAGCTTTAGCCAGTTCAGTTTTTCCGACACCCGTAGTGCCGAGGAAAATGAAGGAGCCTATGGGCCTTTTGGCATCCTGTAAGCCGGCACGGCTGCGGCGGATGGCATCGGAAATGGCACTTATAGCTTCATCCTGCCCGACAACGCGTTTGTGCAGCTCATTCTCAAGATTCAGCAATTTTTCTTTTTCACTTTGTAACATTCTGGTAACAGGTATTCCTGTCCATCGTGATACAATTTCGGCTATTTCCTCGGCGCCAACCTCTTCATTAATCAGTGCAGAATCGACCTGCATCTCATTGAGCGTTTTCTTGAAGTTTTCTAGCTCAAGTTCTGCCTGTTTTATCTTACCATACCTCAATTCGGCAACCTGGCCATAATCGCCATCGCGTTCAGCCCGCTCAGCTTCATATCTATAATTTTCAATCGCATTTTTACACTGCTGTATGTTTTCCACCACTTCTTTTTCCGATTGCCATTTGGCTCTCAGATGTTTGCGTTCATCGTTGAGATTGGCTATTTCGGCTGTGAGATCCTTAAGTTTAACCGGGTCATTTTCTCTTTTGATCGCTTCACGTTCGATTTCAAGCTGGGTGATCTTCCTCTCAATTTCATCTATGGATTCAGGAACTGAATTGATCTCAAGCCTTAATTTTGCCGCCGCTTCATCGATGAGGTCGATGGCTTTATCCGGTAGGAACCGGTCAGTTATATAGCGCTGCGACAATTCGACAGCAGCAATAATGGCTTCATCCTTGATACGGACATGGTGGTGCGTTTCATATCTCTCTTTCAATCCCCTGAGTATGGAGATCGAAGCCATGGTATCCGGTTCATTAACCATGACGATCTGGAATCGCCGTTCGAGAGCCTTATCTTTTTCAAAATACTTTTGATATTCCTTGAGAGTTGTGGCACCAATGGCCCTTAACTCACCTTTCGCCAGAGCAGGTTTAAGGATATTGGCAGCGTCCATGGCGCCTTCACCGGCACCGGCACCAACCAGTGTGTGTATTTCATCAATGAATAAAACAATATCGCCGTCGGATTGTATGATTTCATTTACGACGCTTTTCAACCGTTCCTCAAACTCACCTTTATATTTAGCACCGGCGATCAGTGCGGCCATATCGAGTGAATAGATCTGCTTGGATGTGAGGTTATCAGGTACATCGCCATTGATGATCCTGTGGGCAAGACCTTCAGCGATGGCAGTTTTACCAACTCCGGGCTCCCCGATGAGAATTGGATTGTTTTTTGTCCTTCGCGATAAGATCTGGAGTATCCGCCTAATCTCCTCATCTCTTCCAATAACTGGGTCAAGTTTACCGGAACGCGCCATTTCATTCAGATTACGTGCATATTTATTCAGCGCATTATAGGTCTCCTCCGCTGTCTGGCTTTTAACTGCCGACCCTTTTCGCAGTTCCCGGATAGCCTTTAACAGGTCTTTTTCATTCACACCGGAATCTTTAAGCAGGCGGGCTGCGGTGTCGTGACCTGCCAGTATCCCCAGTAATAAATGCTCGAGCGTTATGAATTCGTCACCGAATTCTTTAAGGTAGCTACCCGATTTCTGGAGTGCTTTGGAAGCATCACCTGATAGATATTGCTCGCCGCCGGCCACCTTCGGAAAAGTGGTAATGGTTTTTTCCAGAGACTGTGCCATCATGGGTAAGTCGACATCCATCTTCTTCAGCAGGAACGGCAGTACAGTGTCATCAACAGCCAGCATGGCCTTTAAAATATGTGCGGTTTCTATCGCCTGCTGCTGGTAGGCTTGGGCAATTTCCTGGGCTTTCTGAATGGCTTCCTGCGATTTTATCGTGAAATTATTGTAGTTCATATGAATTCTCCTTTGTCATTAATACCTTGACGGAGTTGGCAGACATCAAAACATTTGCCACAGGATTTTATCTTTGAGAAACGGAATTTTTGTCAGCATAATAATTGGATAATATGTCATAATGGCATGAATATGAGGCAAATATCTCTTGATACTAATCCTGCGGATGATTATCTGTATAAAATTTATTGAGATTCAGGCTCAGGAAGCAAACAGTTGTACTCACAGATGTATAACAAATTGCGGTTTTTGCCGTTATCTGTCTGTTGAATTTCTGTGGATTTCTGGTGAATTTCCAATTAATGACTATTTTTGCTTTTCAATGATGTCATTCCCATGAAGAAAGTATATCTACTGTTTATTTTGCTTACTGGTTATATATTAACGCAAGGTCAGACTCCCCTTATTGATACGGTTAATATTTACTCCGTCGATACGGCAATGTTCTGTACGACCGACAGTGTGTTTGTGTATGCAGACACCGGTTATGTCTCCTATTCCTGGAATACTGGTGATACTACAAGTGGAATTTGGGTGTTTGAAACAGACACATATAAGGTGACATTTGACAGTGCTGGGAGCGTCGTCAATGATTCCGTATATATCAATCTCATTAGCGGTAGGATCATCCAGAATGATACCCTGATCTGCTATGGTGATTCCATTACTCTTAATGTAAAGCAGAAATTGCCTGATTGCCTGATAGCCTATTATCCATTCAATGGAAACTCAAATGACGAGAGCGGGAATGGTTACCATTTATATCCTTTTGGTGCCGTGCTTGTCACCGACAGGTTCGGCCATCCCAACAGTGCTTTTAGCTTTAACGGGGTCGACAGCTATATGATAGGATCCATCGGTTTGCGCACCGGTAGCCTAGCTTTTGCACTCTGGTTCCGTGCACCTGACACAAGCAACTGGTACCCTGAGAACATGTTCCCTACAATTTTTGATTACAGCAATGGACAATTGCGCACTTCAATATTAGGTTTATATCCCGATTTCATTAATGGTGACAAGGTGGGACGGATAAGTGTGGACCATTATGAAGGCGATGGATCACCAAATAATTTTCAGTTTGAAACGGTTACCAAGCCTGAATTCGCTGAGTGGCATCATCTGTATGTGGTCTATGATACCAGTGCTGCACCCAATGAGATATGGATTGACGGTGTGAGGCAGGCCCAGTCGTGGGATAATCCGATTCTGAATCCGGTGAAGAACCTGATCTATTTTGGCCGCAGCGATAGCATCCAGAAAGAATTTTCCTATTTTGTCGGACGCCTGGATGATATCAGCATTTATACCTGCCCGTTGGATACCAGTGAGATACAGGCTTTGTACCGGACAGGATCTGTTTTTAATTATTATTATAGCTGGAGCACAGGTGATACCATGCCGGCCATAGCCGAGGCTCCCAAAACATCTACCACCTATTATGCTTATGTTACCGACAGTTTAAATTATTGCGTCGACAGCATCACTGTGACAGTTAATCCGGAGTTAAAACTTGATCTTGAACAGATTGACATGGGGTGTCCGGGTGAGAAAAAAGCCACCATGCTGGCTCACGTGAGTGGAGGTACAGCTCCCTATCTTATTGAGTGGGATAAGATGATCCTTTATCTTCAGGGCGACACGCTGGCACTGGGACTTACTGATAGTGTGGATTATTCAATTACGGTGACCGACACCGTACGATGTAAAATAGAAAAGGACTTTCAGGTGGATGCCAAACCGTTACCCCAGGTTGAATTTACCTATCTTCCCGAAGAGGTATATTTCCAGAATCCTGTTGTCACATTCACCAGTAAAACCACCGATGCCAGCACATGGTACTGGACTTTCGGTAAAGACTTGACATCCATCCTTGAGAACCCCGTTCAAACTTTTCCTGCTGTCGATAGCTATGATGTCACACTCAGGGTGACCGGCAATAACGGATGCATCGATTCCCTGACGCAGATCATTGAAGTTAAAGAAGTTCAGCTTGTGATTCCAAATATATTTACTCCCAATGGCGATGGAATAAATGATACATTCGTCATCACTGACCTGGATAAATACCTAGGCAATTCCATTGTCATCTATAACCGGTGGGGTAAGAAGGTCTATGAGAAAAATAATTATATCAGCGGGGAATGGGATGGTGGAAATCTTTCCGATGGCACCTACTACTTTGTGTTGAAATGTATTGGTTATTTCAGTAATGATGAATTTAAAGGCACAATAAATATTTTCAAGGCGCCACTCAGGTGAAATCAATGATCAATGATCAGATAAATGTAATTCTTTTGTGCCCCATTCCCTTATGACAATACATGACTATTCATGACAATACATGACAATTAATGAGGAATGAATATCCAATGAAATATTGGGATTGTCAGGGCAGGGAATTCATTTTAACGAAGTAGGCGGCTTTTTCCAGTGACGTAATCATGTCATATTCTCCAAGATAGATATCTTCATCAACATTAAGAGCAGTGGGAGTGTAATTGATAATACCTTTGATTCCGGCATTAACCATGGTATTGGCCACCGATGCAGCAACTTCGGCCGGTACAGTTAATATGGCAATGCGGATATTTTCTTTTTCAATGATCTCGGCCAGCCTGTCGGGATGATAACAGGGCACGCCGGTGAAGTTGCGGCCAACCTTGTCGGTATTGGTATCAAAGGCAGCAATGATGGATAATTTTGTTCGTTTTCCGCTGAAATAGCGTATAATAGCCCGACCGAGGTTACCGATGCCAACCACACAGGCGTTGATCCCTTCCTCCGTATCAATAATCCTACCGATAAGATCAATAAGTTCTTTTACATCATAGCCTTTCCGCAAAGTCCCTGTATATCCTATTAGCATTATGTCCCGTCTGACCTGTACAGGCGTGATATGCAACAAACCGGCCAGTTCATGCGAAAATATATGCTGCTTATGGCTGGCATTCCATATCAATAATGCACGCCTGTATTGACTAAGGCGTTCCACAGTCTTATCTGGTAATTTCTTCATTATTAAAATAATAGCGTTAAGTTACCGGAATAACATTGTTAACGGAATAACAAAGCAAAGGTATGCGGGCGGTTTGATAAATGCAAATAATTACTCAAAAAAAACAATTTTGTCACATTTAAAGATTAGAATCCCAATATAATATGATGAATATCAAAGCATTACATTACAATGTCATTTTCTTTTTCAGCCAAGCGTACCATTCTTTCATACCCTCACCGGTTCTGGTGGACACTTCGAAAAAGCTGAGGTGATGATTGACCTGCAAGGCATACGATTTTGCCTTTTCCATATCAAAATCAACATAAGGGAGGAGATCGGTTTTATTTATCATGCATATCTGCGATGAGCTGAACATGTTGGGGTACTTCAAAGGTTTATCATCACCTTCAGTGACACTCATGATGACCATGCGATTCGCTTCGCCAAGGTCGAACAGCGCAGGGCACACAAGGTTACCGACATTTTCAATAAACAAAAGGGAATGGCCGGAGGGCTGCAAAATTTTCACGGCATCGCTCACCATATGTGCATCAAGGTGGCAGCCTGTCCCGGTATTGATTTGCACTACCGGGGCTCCTGTAGCTTTTATCCGTAACGCATCATTCATCGTCTGCTGGTCACCCTCAATGATATAGTAGGAGATATCCGTCAATTCCCTGATAGTGCGTTCAAGCAGTGTTGTCTTTCCCGAACCGGGCGAGCTGACCAGGTTGATGGCAAATATGTTTTTTGCCTCAAAGAATCCGCGGTTTCTTTCCGCCAGCAGATTGTTCTTTTGCAATATGTCCTGTTCAACTTTGATTTCCCGGCTATGTGAATGACTGTGATCATCCGGATGATGATCATGGGTATCGTCATGGAGATGATCATGTGTATGGTCATGGGTATGAACGATGTCGCCATGAGAATGTATATGAGAATGTTGATGAACAGGTTCTTCTCCCGGAATATGAATGGTTATGCCGTTATCAGGCTGGCCGCAGCCACAAGTATCACACATTTAATTAGCAATTAAAATTTTTTTATAAGTCACCCATGACTTAAGTCATGGGCTATGGGACAATTAAAGATTTCACCCTCAGCTCCAGCCCCCTGATAATCCGCGTATTAAATCCACAACACAAGGGACAGGGGGTATAAAGATCACTGACAGAAAATACATTTTGGCAATCATTGCATCCAGCCTGGCCTGAAATTTTATGAATGATCCTCTTTGCGCCGTCTAAAACCGTTTCCTTCACTGCCACCTCCAAAGCAAATTCCAGAGCTTCAACTACAACGCCCGAAAGTTCACCTATCTCCAGTTCAATTTCTGCTACAGATACGGCCTCTGCCTTTTTTGTCTCCTCTTCCGCGAGGTCGATAATCCCTAATGCTAAGGACATCTCATGCATATTACCTTTATCTCTTTATAGCACCAACGATTAAGAAAGTACCAAAATTATATAAAATAAGGATGCCAGTTTCCTGGTGACAGAGTAATAATTAATCATCCTGAAACTAAATTTTTGTAGTTGATATTCGTAATTTTACATATCTTTAGCGTTGGAAAGAACCGACAATTAATAATCATATTTACAAGGAGATACAAAATGACCAAGATCATTTCCTTCAATGTTAAATGTCCCAATTGCCATAAATCCCTGATGGACTATAACTATGCGCTGAAAGAGCGACCTAGCATTAAATTGAATATTGAGATTGCCAATAACCGGGGCACCATTCATTTGTGTTCGATCTATGGTTGTTATGATCATGAAAGCGACATTGAGCTTCCAAAGGGTGAAATTGCCAGGATCTATTGTCCTAACTGCAATAAAGAAATGAAAAGTACTGAGCTGTGCAGAGTGTGTGATGCACCGATGGTTCCATTCATCCTTGAGATTGGAGGCCGCGTTAACATCTGCTCACGTAGCGGATGTACACAACACTATGTTGCTTTTGAGGATTTGTCCGATGCAATAAGGAAGTTCTATAAGGAATATGATATTTATTAAATCTTGGATCGCATCAGCAGATACGTGGTAATTGCTCACCTGCCAGCATGTCGAGTATCCTCTTACCGCCTATCACCGTATTGACCCATACAATCCCGTGATGGTTATCCACGACCTCACCAATGATTGAAGCTTCTTTCCCAAGCGGATCATTTTTTAATGTGTCAACAACTGCAGATGCATCATCTTCACTTACAACCATGACGGCCTTACCCTCATTGGCAACATATAACGGGTCATAACCCAGCAATTCGCACATGCCTCTGACATTTTCCCTGACAAGTATGGCAGATTCTTCAATGACAATGCCGAATTTTTTATCTTCGGCCAGTTCGGCGAGCACTGTTGACAGGCCTCCGCGTGTGGCGTCACGCATGAAATGGATCTGTGAAGAGCATTGCATGGCTTTTTTAATAAGATGATTCAGGCTGGCGCAGTCCGACAGGATATCGGTCCTGAAATTTAAAAACTCACGTGCTGCCATAACCGCCATGCCATGATCACCTACACTTCCATTAATAATGATCTTATCGCCTGGCCGAATAAGGTTTCCGGTGCTTATGTGCTTATGTCCCTTATCAATCAGTCCGATGCCGGATGTGGATATGAAAAGTTTATCACATTTTCCTTTGTTGACAACTTTAGTATCGCCTGCCACTATCTTAACTCCAGCCTGCCCGGCTTCCATGGCCATGGATTTGACTATTTTCTCCAGATCATCCAGCGAAAAACCCTCTTCAATGATAAATGATGAGCTAATAAAAAGAGGTGTAGCGCCTGAAACTGCAAGGTCATTGACAGTTCCTGCAACTGCCAGTTTACCGATATCTCCGCCCGGGAAAAAAAGAGGTTCCACCACAAATGCATCAGTGGTGAAAGCCAGGTCAGTTTCACCGGCCTCGATGAGAGCCGAGTCAGTCAGTCTGTTGAGCTCAGGATTGCTGAAATGCCGGAGAAACACCTCCCTGAGCAGCTCATGCGACAGCTTACCTCCACTGCCATGACCCAGTAAAATATATTTATCCTTTGCGGCCATATTTATAAAATGCATGACATGAACCTTCATTTGAGACCATGCAGGTGCCAACAGGATCGGATGGTGTGCAGTCCCTGCCAAATAATTTGCAGTCACCAGGCGATTTCAGACCTTTTAATATCTCACCGCAAATGCATCCCTTTTCTTCCCTGGTTTCTTCAACATCGACAGGAATCATTTGTTCTGCATCCCATTCGCGGTACCTGGGTTTTGGCGCCAGACCGCTATCTTTCAGGATGCCAAGTCCCCGCCACCAGTCATCCCTGTATGTAAAAACCTCATTAAGTATCTCTTTTGCCTTGAGGTTTCCTTCAGGTCTGACAGCCCGGCGGTATTGTATCTCCACTGCAGGTCGTCCTGTTTCTGCCTGTTTCACCAGCATGTATATCGACTGTAGCAGGTCGACAGGTTCAAATCCCGATATGACACATCCCAAACCATACTTGTCTGTGATTTCTTTATACATGTCAGTTCCTGTAATGGTGCTCACATGGCCGGGTGCGATGTATCCATCGATTTTTACACCTTCATGGATAAGGGCTTTCATTGCCGGAGGCATGACTTTGTGTGAACTGAAAAGCAAAAAGTTTTTCACACCCCTATTTGCTGCATTCAGAACGCCGGCAGCACTGCCCGGTGCAGTCGTTTCAAAGCCGATAGCCAGAAAGATGACTTTTTTTGAGGAATTTCTTTCAGCAATCTGAAGCGCATCCAGAATAGAATAAACGATAATTATCTCAGCACCGGCAGCTTTTTCCTTTTCAAGTGAGGACGTCGATCCGGGAACACGCATCAGATCGCCAAAGGTGGTTATGATGGTATTATTGAGACGGCTGTATGCGATAGCTTGATCAATATAGTGCCGTGATGACACGCATACAGGACAACCCGGACCGGATAGAAGTTTGATGTTTTCAGGAAGAAGATAGGGAATGCCGAATTTGTGAATGGCCATGGTATGGCCTCCGCATACCTCCATCAGGGCTATCTCTTTCCGGGATATGCGCCGGATACCAGCAACGATCGTTGCTACAATTTCTTTATCCCGGTATTCATCAATATATTTCATCCTGCCTCTCCTGCTTCCGGTTATTTATTTCGTCTTTTTTTTCTCGCCTCCCGCCATTCGCTCTTCGCCATTCGCTCTTCGCTCTTCGTCTCTCGCCTCTCTGCTTTTTCAATTTCCCTATCAATCGCTATAAGCTCACTAAACAGACTGAGTGTTTCTTGTGCTTCTTCAGCGCTCAGTTTTTGAATAACAAATCCGGTATGGATGAGAACATAGTCGCCTATGTCGACATTTTCAACAATCTGTAAGCTGGCATTGTAAATAGTTCCGCCCACTGATACGGTAGCCATGTCTTCATTGATGGCAATCACTTTTGCCGGTATGCTCAAACACATGACAAACTCCTTCTTTTTGCTGCCACCGCTATCTGTCCGAGTGCAATGCCCCCATCATTGGAAGGTACAGCACTGTGAGTATAAACCTCGAATCCTTTCGCCGACAGAAGGTTTTCAATTTTACCCAGAATATATCTGTTTTGAAAACTTCCGCCAGATATGACCACTTTTTTCAGATGGTGGCTGTTTCGGATCATATTCGCGGCTGCGAAAATAGCATTAATTATTGTATTGTGGAATTTTGCCGAGATGATCGGTACAGGTACGCCATTGCTAATGTCATTGACAATTGCGCGGATCATCTCATGAAATACAATTGTCGAATTTAACGAGAAAGGATAGCTGTAAGTGCAGGTGTGGTCAAGAACTTGCTCAAGACGCATGGGTGCTTCGGCATGAAAGCTCGGCTCAGGGCATAGATTAGTGAGGGCAGCAATAGCATCAAACAGCCTTCCGGCACTGGAAGTCAATGGGCTGTTGATGCTTTTTTCGATCATATTCATCACCATAAATATTTTTTGCTGGTCATATCCTGAAAGAAATGGCAATCCAAGATCAACGAGATGCGTTCCATACGTTTGGTAAAGATATGCAACAGCCATTCGCCAGGGTTCATGTATCACTTTATCTCCACCGGGAGCAGCGACATAATCAAAATGTACAAGGCGTTCATAGTCAGCCAGGTCGCAGACCATAAATTCAGCGCCCCATATACATTGATCATCACCGTAACCTGTGCCGTCAAGGGCAATACCGATAACCTTTTCATCCAGTCCGCATTCTGCCATGCAGGATGCGATGTGAGCATGATGATGCTGGACCTGAATAGTCGGGAGACCCAGCTGAAAGGCATAACGGGTTGACAAGTAATCAGGATGCATATCCGCAACGACCAGTTCCGGCTTGATTCGGAAAAGCTTTTTAAAATGATCTGCGGATTCACTATAGAAATCGAGTGTTTCAAGGTTTTTAAGGTCACCGATATGCTGGCTGAGGAATGCCTGGCGGCCTTTACCGATGCAAAAGCAGTTGACCAGCTCAGCGCCGGCAGCCAGAATGCCATCTACATTGAGGTTTAGCCTGACAGGTGAAGGGACATAGCCTCGCGACCGCCTGATGAGTCTTTCCTTATTGTTTACGACCATCAGCACCGAATCATCGGTCCTGTTGAAAATCTTCCGGTTATAGCACAATAATGCGTCAGCGATGGGCAAAAGGATCTTCTTAGCTTCTTCGTCATCAATAACAATTGGTTCGTCGGAAATATTTCCGGATGTCAGCACAATAGCCGGCAACTGGATCTTTTCGAAGAGAAGCGTGTGCAGAGGCAGGTAGGGAAGCATGGCGCCTATGGTTTTAAAACCGTTGCTGACGCTAAAGGCCAATTGTCTCTTTTCATTGAGGATGACAATCGGTCTTTTCCATGAAGATAGCAATATTTCTTCTTCAACCGAGACGTGGGCAAAATTATTCAGATGGGCAATGTCCCTGAACATGACCGCAAAAGGCTTCCCATCACGATTTTTACATTCCCTCAAACGACCGACAGCTGCCTCATTCTCCGCATCGCAAGCCAGGTGATAGCCTCCCATTCCTTTAACAGCAACGATTTGGCCGTTTTCGAGAAGGGCTGCCACCCGATCAAGTATGGTGTGGAAGTCATGATAAATTTCATTTTTTTGGTACAATATGTATTCAGGGCCACAGTCAAGGCATGCAATAGGCTGCGCATGAAACCGGCGATCCATGATGTCATGATATTCCTTTGAGCAGATATCACAGAGAGGAAAGGGTTCCATGGTAGTTTTATCCCTGTCATAAGGCAAATCCCTGATAATGGTGAACCGTGGTCCGCAGTTGGTGCAATTGATGAACGGGTAATCCTTGCGGTGCAACTGTGTTTTCATGTCGCGGAGACATTCCTCGCAAACGGCAATATCCGGGCTTATTTCGGTTATTTCATCCGAGATGTTTGCACTTTTGGTAATCGTGAAATCAGAAAAATCTTCGTTCCTGATCTCTTCACTATATATTGAAAATATACGCGATGCGACAGGAGCTGAGGTTTCAATCGAATGTATAAAATCATTCACCGTTTTCCAGTCACTGTTTATCTTTATCAAAACCCCGTCATTCCTGTTCTCCACGCAGCCTTTCAGATGCATATCCATGGCCAGGCGGTATATGAAAGGCCGGAAGCCGACACCCTGCACGAGGCCTTCGATTTTTATCTGATACGTATTTACGGGATTTTCTGACATGTGCTTTTCCAAAAGAGACGGCAAAATTACGAAATATGTCGCATGCGGATGAAATGGGACATGAGCGACAAATGGATTAAGTCCCTATAAAGGTTTGTGCGCAATATCTTGATATAATTTATATACATTCTAAATTTTAAACCTGCGTTTGATATATTAAAAAATCGGACTAATTTTGTTCTGTTAATATATTAACAAATATCGGTTAATAAACTGATAATCTGATTTTAAGAAGAAATACTGAGATAACTAACAAAAAATAAATTCATTTTATGAATGCTTCAGTACAAACCATTGTTGGAAAATACCGGAAAGACCCGACACGATTAATTGATATCCTTATTGATATTCAATCGGAGGTGGGATGTGTGTCGGATGAAACGGTCAATTATCTGGCCCAGGAACTTGGGCTTTCTGGTGTCGACATTTTGCAGACGTTATCTTTCTATCATTTTTTCTCGCAGGAATCCAGGGGAAAGTATACCGTTTATCTCAACAACAGCCTTGTTGCCAGGATGATGGGTATGGATGAGGTGGCAAAAGCCTTCGAGAAGGAAGTTGGCTGCAAATTTGGTTCGGTGTCACCTGATGGTCTGATAGGCCTGTTCGAAACATCCGACATCGGTATGAACGACCAGGAACCTGCCGCACTGATCAACAATGTTGTCTTCACAAGACTGACACCATTCAGGGTGAAGGAACTTGTGAAAGATATGAAAGCGGGAAAGCGTGTGGATGAGATGTTCACCGAAGGCTATGGCGATGGAAATAATGGCTCTGTCCTTGTTAAAGCGATGGTGAATAATAACATCAGAAGGGTAGGCCTCATATTGTCAGATGCCGGCAATCCGGGTGATGCCTTGAAAAGAATTATCAGTATAAGTCCTGAGGCGGTAATTGAAATCGTTAAAGATTCGAACCTGCGTGGCAGGGGTGGTGCTGGCTTCCCGACAGGGTTAAAGTGGGAGTTCTGCCGCAAAGCTAGGGAAACGGAGCGTTTTATCTTCTGCAATGCCGATGAGGGCGAGCCAGGCACATTTAAAGATCGTGTCATCCTCACACAATTTCCTTATCTCGTATTTGAAGGTATGACCATTGCTGGTTATGCCACCGGTGCCAGGTTGGGTGTGCTCTATCTCAGGTACGAATACAAGTATCTCGAAAAGTTCCTGAACAATATTCTTTATGATTTGAGAGACAGGAAGTTGCTTGGCAAAGCCATCCTCGGCAAGGAAGGATTTGATTTTGATATTCGTATCCAGTATGGTGCCGGCGCTTATGTTTGCGGCGAAGAATCCGCTTTGCTGGAGTCGGCTGAAGGTAGAAGGGGTGAACCCAGGGACAGGCCTCCTTTCCCCGTTGAAAAAGGATATCTCGATAAACCCACAGTAGTTAATAATGTTGAAACACTCGGCGCTGTTGTCAGGATCATCAATAATGGCAGTGAATGGTATAAGTCAATAGGCACAAAGGAATCTTCGGGATCAAAAGTCCTGAGTATTTCGGGCGATTGCAAATACCCTGGTGTGTATGAAGTTCCCTGGGGTTTCAGTATAAAAGACATGTTGGAAATGACCGGGGCGGTGCATGTTCAGGCTGTTCAGGTAGGTGGTCCCTCCGGAACTCTCATCGGACCCGATGAATTCAACAGGACACTAAGTTATGCCGACTTGGCAACAGGGGGCTCTATGATCATTATTGGCCCTAACTGGGATATATTGAACGATGTGGTACTGAACTTCATGGATTTCTTCATTGAAGAGTCATGCGGCTCATGCTCCACATGCCGTAATTTCCCGGTGATCATGCGGAAAACGTTACTCAGAATCATAAACGGTAAGGGTATCAAAAAAGATATCGATGAGCTTCTTGAACTGGGACAGTTGCTGAAGATCAGCCGCTGTGGCCTTGGCCAAACCGCCGGCAACCCGATAGTCACCAGCATTAAAAGTTTCAGACACCTCTATGAGAGCAAGCTGCAGAAAGATAAGGATTTTATCAGCGAGTTCGACATGAAGGCTGCTGTGCAGGAGTCATGCGACTATGTGGGAAGAATTCCTAACCTTAAAGAAGCGTGAGCGTGAGCAATCTATAATTAATGGATAAAAAAATTACAGTTGTTATGAGCGAGAAAATAGCATTTACGATCGATGGTGTCACCTGCAAGGGTGAAAAAGGGCAATTCCTTGTCGACGCGGCACGCGACAATGGCATTTATATTCCAACACTCTGCAACATACCGGGTGTCAATCCCAAGTCATGCTGCAGAATTTGTACGGTTTATGTCAATGGGCTGCCGATGACTGCCTGTTCACTTCAGGTTTTCGATGGGATGGAAATAATAAACGACACACCTGCTTTGATAGAGCAGAGGAAGATTATCCTCGAGGCTTTATTTGTGGAAGGAAACCATTACTGCCCATTCTGTGAAAAGAGCGGGAATTGTATGCTCCAGGCTTTGGCATACCGCTTTGGAATGCTGGCCCCGCGGTTTCCTTATACTTTTCCCGTTAGGGAAGTCGACGCCTCCCATCCCAAGATCATCAAGGACCAGAACAGATGCATCCTCTGCAAACGGTGTATCAAAGCCATCAAAGATGAGAAAGGTAGGAGCATTTTCGCTTATCATCGCAGGGGCAATAAACTGCGTGTCCATATTGATCCCAAATTGGCTCTCGCACTCACGGATGAGCTTGCCCAGAAAGCCATGGATGTATGCCCTGTTGGCTCTATACTCGTCAGGGAAAAAGGCTACCGCGTGCCTATCGGGCAACGGACTTATGATAAAATGCCAATAGGTAGTGATATTGAAGTTAAAAAATAACATAGGAGACCAGAATAATGAGTAAACCAATAGTAGCAACGGCGTCGCTTGCAGGATGCTTCGGCTGTCATATGTCAATATTGGATATTGACGAACGCATACTTCCCCTGATCGATCTAGTTGAATTCAATAAATCCCCCATTGATGATATAAAGGAATTCACCAAGACGTGTGATATAGGTATCATTGAGGGCGGATGCTGCAACAGTGAAAATGTTCATGTTCTGAAGGAATTCAGAAAACATTGTAAAATTCTTATCTCATTGGGTGAATGTGCCATCATGGGAGGCCTGCCGGCATTAAGGAATGGCATACCCATCGGCGAGTGTCTGAAAGAGGCCTACCTGGAAGGACCTACTGTAAAGAACAATGTTCACAAGATTCTTCCTAATGACAGCGAGCTGCCCATGTTGCTCGACAGGGTATATCCGTGCCATGAAATTGTTAAGATTGATTATTTCCTTCCCGGCTGCCCACCGCGAGCTGACCTGATATGGGATGCTCTTGTGGCATTGATTACCGGTAAAGAAATGAAGCTGCCTTATGAAGTGATTAAATTTGACTAATTGAAAAGGAGAAACGATGTCACGAAAAATAACAATAGAACCTGTAACCCGTGTAGAAGGTCACGGCAAGGTCACCATCCATATCGATCATGAAGGGAATGTCACCCAGACACGTTTACATATTGTTGAATTCAGGGGTTTTGAACGTTTCATACAGGGTCGTCCATACTGGGAAGCACCGGTGCTGGTGGAGCGTCTGTGCGGGATATGCCCAGTAAGCCATCACCTGGCTGCCGCCAAGGCATTGGATGTCATTGTTGGCGCCGGCACCGGCGAGGGATTGACGCCGACGGGTGAAAAGATGAGAAGGCTCATGCACTACGGACAGTTCTTTCAGTCGCATGCCCTGCACTTCTTCCACCTGGCATCACCTGACCTGCTTTTTGGCATCGACGCCGACCCCGCCATTCGCAATGTCATCGGCGTAGCACTTAAACATAAAGATCTTGCTGTCCAGGGTGTGCTCATGCGAAAATTCGGACAGGAGATCATCAAAGCCACTGCCGGGAAGAAGATACACGGTACAGGCGCCATACCCGGCGGCATAAATAAGAACCTCAGCATAGAGGAACGAGATTCCTTCCTGAAAGGCCCAGATCCTCTCAATGCCGATAAGATGGTGGAATGGGCGTCCGGTGCACTGGATTTCTTCAAGACATTTCATAAAGGGCATAAAGAGCTTATCGATAACTTCTCCAAATTCCCGTCAAGTCACCTGAGCCTCGTCAGAAAAGACGGAGCCATGGACCTGTATCATGGCGTTCTGAGAGCCATCGATTCACAGGGCAGGAAGATACTTAATGACGTCGATTACCAGGAGTATACTCAGTATATCAATGAAGAAGTCAGGCCATGGAGCTATATGAAATTCCCATATCTGACTCACCTTGGCGAAACTGATGGCTGGTACAGGGTTGGCCCGCTGGCACGCCTGAATACCTGCGATTTCATTCCCACACCGCTGGCACAGAAGGAATTTGAGCTCTTCAGAGCTTATACCAATGGCAAGCCCAATAACATGTGCATGCATTATCACTGGGCACGTCTCATCGAGACCCTCCATGCTGCCGAAATGATCAGGCAATTGCTGCACGACCCGGATCTGCATGGTAATAACCTAGTTACGATCGGCAAAAAGCAAAAGGAAGGCGTAGGACTTATCGAAGCTCCCAGGGGAACTCTATTCCATCATTACAGGATCAATGATAACGATCAGATTGAAATGGCCAATCTCATCGTTTCCACAACAAATAATAATGAACCTATGAACAGAGCGGTCAATTGCGTGGCGACGAGCATGATGACCGGCAAGAAAGAGATCACCGAAGGCATGATGAATGCTGTGGAAGTGGCCATCAGGGCGTATGATCCCTGCCTGAGCTGCGCCACACATGCCCTTGGCAATATGCCTCTGGAGATCTCGTTATACGATCAAAATAATAGCTTAATTGACAGGAAAAGTAAATAAGGGTAAGGAGAAACCCTTAAAGTTGCTTCTTTACGGGTACGGTAACCCGGGAAGGCAGGATGATGGACTGGGTAATGAGTTCATATACCTTATTGAACGCTGGATTGAAAAGGAAGGGCTCCCAAATATTGAAGTCGACAGCAACTATCAGCTGAACATTGAAGACGCCGATGCCATTGCAAATATGGATATCGTTATATTTGTCGATGCTTCGATCGAGCCTATCAAGGATTTTACACTGACAAAGGTGAATCCGTCTGCAAGCCGTATCGAATTCACCATGCATACCGTATCGGCTTCGTTTATTCTTGATCTTTGTCATAAAATCTATGAAAGATATCCTGAAACATATCTTCTTCATATTAAGGGATATGAATGGGAATTTAAAGAGGGTATCACTGATGCCGCTCAAAAGAACCTCGACAAAGCCATTGATTTTCTGAAGGGTATCCTTAAAAACCCGCAATCGCTGAAACGCTATAATACTTAAAACTTCACCTATGGACCTATCAACGAGTTATATGGGACTGAAACTCAAAAGTCCCGTCATTATCAGCAGCTCACGGCTGACCAGTTCGGTGGATAATATCAGCATATATGAGAAGAAAGGCGCGGGAGCTGTCGTTTTAAAATCCCTGTTTGAAGAGCAGATCATCGCCGATATTGAATCACGGCTTGATGACCACCCTATGTACTTCTGGTATCCACAAGCCGCTGCACATATCACTGAATTGTCGAAGGAACATGGCGTCAATGAGTACCTTCAGCTGATCAGAAGTGCCAGGAAAATGGTTTCAATTCCTGTCATTGCCAGTGTCAACTGCATCACAGCCAAAGAATGGCCGGCATTCGCCGGGAAAATCCAGGATGCCGGTGCCGATGGCATTGAACTGAACATATCCATATTTCCTTTTGATGATAAGATCGAAAGTGTGACCATAGAAGAGATGTATGTTGCCATTGTCAGTGAAGTGAAGAAATACGTGACCATCCCTGTGGCAGTTAAAATGGGACATTTTTTTACCAATATCTCCAGGGTTGTCAAAGCATTGGATCAAACCGGTGTCAATGCCATTGTCCTGTTCAACAGGTTTTTCAGACCTGACATTAACGTCGATGAAGAAACCATTATTTTTGATAATTATTTCAGCTCGCCTGCTGAGATGACCGAGCCTTTACGCTGGATAGGGGCATTGTCAAACAAGGTTAAATGCGACCTGGCAGCCTCCACAGGCATTCATGACCATGAAGGGCTTATTAAGGTCATCCTGGCTGGCGCCGCTGCCGCTCAGATTTGCACGACAGTCTATAAAAACGGACCAGATGTGATCGGCTCGATGCTCAAAGACCTTGAAAAATGGATGGGTGCCCACCATTATAAGAGCATTGCCCAGTTTAAGGGAAATATTCTTAAAGGCAGGGAGAAGACCGGAAGCTTTGAACGGCTGCAGTTCATGAGAAAAACAACAGGATTGAATTTATAACCGGATAACGACTTGAATCCGTTAATGCCCCATCGTTACTTTATCAAACTGTCTTTTAACGGTACCAGATACCATGGCTGGCAACACCAGAAGAATGCCCTGTCGGTTCAGCAGGAAATGGAAAAAGCCTTGTCATTGATTTTACGGACAGAAATCAAGCTAACCGGTGCTGGCAGGACAGATACCGGTGTTCATGCCAGAGAGTTTTACGCTCATTTCGATCATGATGAATTATCCTCTGAACAGCGGCAACAGCTGATATACAAGGTAAACGGTTTTGTTTCGCCTGATATCGTAATCAATGACATTATACCGGTCGTGAAAGATGCACATGCCCGGTATGATGCCTTGTCGAGAAAATATCAGTACTTTATTTGCAGAAGTAAAAATCCATTTAACCAGGACTTTGCATTTCATTTATACACCGACCTTGATATTGCCAAAATGAATGAGGGTGCAAAGGTTCTTTTTGATTATTCCGACTTCACGTCATTTTCCAAACTGCATACGAATGTAAAAAACCACACATGCAAGTTGATTGAAGCTTACTGGGAGGAAAAGAAGGACTTGCTGGTATTTACGATAACAGCCGACAGGTTTCTGAGGAGTATGGTCAGGGCGATAGTTGGCACTCTTCTAGAGTTGGGGCAGAATAAAATATCACTGGAAGAATTCCGGCAGATAATTGAGAGAAAAGACCGTTCCGCAGCAGGATTTTCAGTGCCTGCAAAAGGGTTATTCTTGACGCATATTGAATATCCGGTCGAAATTTTTCAAGACCCACGACTGAAGTCGTGGGTAAGATAATGAATATAGTAATTAGCCCACAGCTTTAGCTGTGGGTTTGCAGGAGTAATTGACCCACAGCTTCAGCTGTGGGATGCGGAAGAATATGAGTAATGTGGAAACCGTTTAAACGGTTTTAAAAAATGCGCAGAAATAATGAATTTGTATCCCACGACTGAAGTCGTGGGTGAGATAAATAGGAAGATTATTTTATAAGTCCGTGCACTTTTAAAAAGAGTTGATACTCCTCCTGGAAACTTGTCTTCTTATGATGCTCAGTCTGATTATAAATATACTCCTTGACTACATCAGCGTTTTTCCTGCCTACTGAAAAAGCACTATACCCCGGTTGCCAGGTGAATTTCCCAGTCATCAAATTCTGACTGTTTATCCAGTGTGATGTCTCGCCCTTTACTTGTTTTACAAGATCCGTTAATGCTATTTGAGGAGGTATTTGAATAAGGAGATGAACATGATTGCTTGTTCCATTGATAGCGATTACGGTGCTTTTACAAAGTTTAAATTCATTTTTAAGATGGCTGTAAAGAGGATCACGGATTTCTGCACCTATAAGTATCTCCCGGTCCTTTGTGACCAAAATAAGATGTATTAGCAATTTCGTATAGGAATGTGACATGGAGGTTTTTTATAATTAATCCGATATAAGGTCAAATGTGACCCTATGTGTGTATATTTTTTATCAAATATTTAACTATCCCACGACTAAAGTCGTGGGTGAGTTATAAATGATTGTAGTAATTAGCCCACAGCTTAAGCTGTGGGAATGCAAATGAATGTAGTAATTGACCCACTGCTTTAGCTGTGGGATGCGGAAGAATAAGAGTAATCTGGAAACCGTTTAAACGGTTTTTATAGAGAGCGTTGAGAATTTATTTCCCGCGACTAAAGTTATTTTCCCACGACTAAAGTCGTGGGTGAGGTATAAATGATTGTAGTAATTAGCCCACAGCTTAAGCTGTGGGAATGCAAATGAATGTAGTAATTGACCCACAGCTTTAGCTGTGGGAATGCGGAAGAATAATATAAATCTGGAAACCGTTTAAACGGTTTTTATAGAGAGCGTTGAGCATTATTTCCCGCGACTGAAGTCATTATCCCACGACTAAAGTCGTGGGTGAGTTATAAATGATTGTAGTAATTAGCCCACAGCTTAAGCTGTGTGAATGCAAATGAATGTAATAATTGACCCACAGCTTTAGCTGTGGGATGCGGAAGAATAATATAAATCTGGAAACCGTTTAAACGGTTTTTATAGAGAGCGTTGAGAATTTATTTCCCATCCCACGACTGAAGTCGAGGGTGAAATATATTGAAAAATTTTAGTTTTTTCTTAATATTAATTTTGTAGTTGCTTTGGCTATATGTTGCGCCTTCATTCCGTATTTCTCAAGCAATTCCTCCGGTTTGCCCGACTCGCCAAAGCAATCTTTCATCCCGATGAAATCCATAGGAACCGGGTGACGCTTTACTATTACTTCTGCCACGGCGCTGCCTAGTCCTCCGGTGACCTGATGCTCCTCAGCCGTCAGAATAGCTCCTGTCTCTTTTGCACATTTGATAATCATCTCCTCATCAATGGGCTTGATGGTATGGACGTTAACAACCCTGGCGTGTATATTCTTTTCTTCTAGCATATAAGCAGCCTGCAAGGCCTCCCAGGTGAGGTGGCCGGTTGAAATGATGGTTAGGTCATCGCCTTCATGAAGCACTTGTGCCTTGCCGACAATGAATTCCAGATCGGCACCGGTAAAATTGGGTACCGGCTCTCTTCCGAAGCGGACATACACAGGTCCCTTCACCTGTTCGGCAGCGGCAATGGTAGCCATAAATGCCTGCTGGGCATCGCATGGCGACAGCACGGTCATGTTGGGCAGGACCCGCATAACGGCCATATCTTCCAGCGCTTGGTGCGTGGCGCCATCAGGACCGACAGAGATGCCTGCATGAGCGCCGCCGATGATGACATGGAGATTGTTGTAACAGATCGACACCCTTATCTGATCTGTCGTCCGCATTGCCGCGAACACGCCATAGGTGGCGAAGACAGGCAGCTTTCCTGCCAAAGCAAGTCCGGCAGCCACGCCGGCACAATTCTGTTCGGCTATGCCGAGGGAGATAAAACGATCAGGAAAAACGTCTGCAAAGAGATTCATGCCAACGGATGCCGTGATGTCGGCTCCGATGCCAATGACATTGGGATGACGCCTTCCGAGTTCGAGAACACCTTCGCCGAAGCCGGTTTTGGTGGATTTATCACCTTTGTTTGACAGCATCAGTGGCGTAGATTTTATTTATCTTTTCCTGCCATTCATCTTCATAGATGATCTGAAATTCAAATTTTTTATCAGGAAAATCCAAATCCAGCTCCTTCCAGGCTTTTTTTGTTCCGAGTTCATTACAAAGTGTAAACACATCCTGTTTATACTTTGTGTCTTCATTTTTCAGATATACACCTTTTGTTTCGAGGACATATATAGCGGTAAAATCATCTTCATCTTCTGCGCCACGGTCCGTGCTTATAAAATCAGGGTATATTTTATTCTTTTTCCAACCCTGGATAAAATAGTCCTGTCTGCTGATATTTCGGTACCACCATAATAACTTTTCCTGTTCATCCAGATAAACGGCAATTGATTTTTCCAGTTCATTGAACTCCTCTTCCGGAACATAATCGAACAAAGACCTTTGAATAGATGAGTTATCATTCCGGTTAAGACTCCGGCTACTTCTGACTTTAAGCCGAGGGGGTATTTTGAATCCCCCTGTTTCAGTAATCAAGAAAAAGAGTAATTTTTTCTCTGCAATTAAATTTTTAAATATCATTTCAGCTAACCGGTCTTTTTCCTTTAAAATCAGCTTTTTAAGTTCTTCGATGATGAAAATAAAGTTGGTGCTGATTTTATCTGAATCAAATTGATCTGATAGCAGATTTAAGGCATCATGACCGATTTGCCAGGCAATCCATGGATTGGGCACAATCTCACTCAGTTGTCTGGCCATAAAGGCTTTATCAATTTCAAGGGTTCCGGTTCTTTCCTGCCGGTCTTTTTCTTTGATCAGCTCGCTGGTAATATCGCTTAAACCAAGAATTAATTCCTGTTCCTTCTCTCTTGTCTCCGTAAGTGAAATGTTTTTAATTTCTTCAATATTAATCTTTTCCCAATCAATATACTGGAGAATATCCATTTCGAAATTCAGGTCACGCCAGGTATTATTTTCCTGCACCACAAACTTAGGCAGGTATATTTTCCCTTCAAATTTCTTAAAACCGGCTCTGAAAGAGGTTTCGCGTTCTTTAATGGTTCCTTCAGCGCTGTCGCCCTCGTCATGTACAATGCGGCCTGCCACGTCGCCAAGACCTTCGCCTTCAAGACCTGCTTTTATCTCCCTGACCAATTGGGCAGCGCTTTGCCGGAAAGTGAAAACATACGATTCATCCAATTCGGCGATTTTGGTTTTCCTGGCGGAAGGTTGTCGGAGTATCCGGCCTATCAATTGGGTTATACCTGTTGCAGAAGAAGGATTTGTCAAAATGGTGAGCACATAGGCGAAGGCGCAATCCCATCCCTCCTGAAGCGCCTGTTTTGTGATGATATACCTGATTCCGCACTCTCTGGCAAACAGATCTAGTCCTTCAATATCGTCCTTCTCACTGCTTTTAATAGCAATATTTTCCTCGGGTACATTACATTGCTTTATGAGATAAGCCTTGACGTCCTCTGAATGGATAAATTCCGTTCCAATCTGATCCCTGCCTGTGCGTTCCACTTGTATTAAACAAATCGGACGGATATACTCCCCGGTATTCTGTTCATATTCTTTTGATTTTCGTTCCAATTCATCCCGTTTCTCCAGGCTGGCAAGCATGGTGTCTTTCCAATCCAGGCTGGTTTTATTGATCAGATGGATATCGAGTTTAATCATCTCTTCCTCATTCAACTCACGTCCGGTAATTTCGACCAGCTTGTTGCTCACTGCCGGTGGAGTGGCTGAAAGCTCCAGTATGAAAGATGGATTGAAATTCCTGATGGTATTGCGTGCCCCTTCACTATAAGCTTTGTGACCCTCATCTATAATGACCAGTGGATTTAATAATCTGAGTGTATTACCCAGGGAAGTTTTGATCTGGGTTGTAAATATTTCACCTTCTATGCTGAAGCAATGGAGGTTTTTGACTGATTTAAGTAATGCTAATTGGGCAGGAAAATTATCTTCCGGAGGAAAAAAATCTGTAAATCCGCCTGCGTCTTGAAATATTTTCAGTGTTTCTTTATTCTGGCGGTTGGCAGACGGAAGCATCAGCATGAGAACCATAAGATTCTCTTCCACATCAAGCCTGTTGAAGTGTTCGGTTTTTTCTTTTATCAATATCCTTCCGCCGCTTGATATATCCAAAACCTGACGGTACGGATGCTCACGGTTTTTCAGCGCAGCAATGGTCTGCCGGTATATTTGTGTGGTGGGGACAATCCAGAGAACAAGTCCGCATTGTTTTTTTAAGTATGACTTATGTATCTGATCAATGGCATGACAGGCCAGAACCGTTTTACCACCGCCCGTCGGCACTTTGAAGTAGAGGTCAGGAACAGGTTGCCCAAGTCCGTTCGTTTTGGAGTAGTAAATTTGCCTGCCTGTCGCTTGCTCCCATGCACGACGCGGGAAATCATAATCTCTGGCAATATCAGGATCATCTTTTACAGCCTTATCATACTTCATTCTGAACGTTGATACAGCATCCAGATAGATCTGAAGTTCATGCAATACCTTTTCCTGATAGTTCTTTAGTCGCATGTTTACCTGATAATTTTATATCCTCTTTCCTCAAAGAATTCTAACAAATTTATGCACCTTACTCCGTAAAACTCCGACACAGCCGGTATCCGGTTATGACTTGTTTTATTCTCTTCAGTAATGATTATGAGGTTATTAACCATGGCTGTTGCAATAAGAAACGGATCAGCTTCCGGAATATATTTTACCTGTTTTTCTTCTTTCAATAATTCCGGATGCTCTTTCATTATTATTTTTCCTGCTGTCCAGACTTCCGATGTTATGTGTAAAATCAATTTATGTTTGTGATGATTGATCCACGAAACCAGGAAGTCATTTTTATCTTCAAACTTATTTAACTCCTCAATCACCAGTTCAATCGTAAAGAAATTCCCTTCCTTGACCATTTCTCCGATATCATCCCAGATAGCTTTAAAAAATGAATCCGGAGGATATTTTTTCTTTAAGTCGATCAACGAGCTGGTATCAATGCAATATGTAGTCTCGAATGAAATTTTCACAGTTCAGTCCGAAATATATTCTTCAACCCGTGACAGTTGATTGGTTCTGACGTCAAGATATTCAGCCATTTCAAGTGTATTGATCTTGCTCTTTTCAAAGGCATCAAATACCATCGATACATATTTAATCCCCCTTTCCTCGACAATTGATTTTACCTTATCAGCTCTTTTTTTGCCATAAGGAATAAACACCTTCATTTGATCAGCCCGCCATTGCTGGTAAACCGGAGTAGTTGTTTTTCCGAGTGTTAAAAGACGTCTTAAAATGACTTCCTTACTCACTTTGAAATGGCCGGCAATTTCTTTAAGCTCATTATTATCCCAGATAAATGAAGTACCATGCCCGGTCACAATTTTATGTGAAAGCAACTTTCGTTCGGGCACAAGAAAAGCTCCTGCGAAATGGTTACATAATTTTTCAATAGCGGTAGCATGTTCTGCTTCAAGCATGTTACAAATCCCGCAATCTCCCAGCAGAATGTGTCCCAGTTCATGAAAGAGAGAGAAAATTCTGGAATTCAGCTCGTCGCTTTTGTTGATGACGATAACCGGTATGCCATCTTCGATAAATGAAAATCCCTTGATTTCTTTTTGAGAAATGGAAAGTTGAAAGATGAAAATTCCTGCATACTCAAGTTGGGACTTCCATAACCGTAAAGCGCCTTGCGAATCTGAAATGGATGTAATATTGAAGTTACCACGTAGAATATCCTGACGTACCGTCGCAGCTACCAGTTCGGGATTATCATGCATCGATGCCTTCAATGTAAAGGGAATTGTCTCAATTCTAAGTTCCTTTTGCAGTTCTATGGCGGAAGCTAACAAGCCGCGTGCTTTCCTGATGACAACACGTGTTCCGGGGGTGAGAGGCTTGAGCGGCTCCGACATGGCAGTGCGGTAATCTGAGGGAACAGACGGCTCAACAGGAGGCGAACTGAAAAGAAACATGGCAAGGGGACGCTGATACACTTTCGCCATCTTTTCGATCTCAGTAAGTTTAGGCCTTTGATGGCCAGTCTCCCACTTTGTCAGCATCGCTTCGGTTACCTTGAGTTTTAAAGCGGCTTCTTTGCGTGAAAAGCCCATGCTATCCCTGGCCCAGGTCATGACAGCAGGCTCCACCGGCACTGAAAATGATCTTTTTCCCATAG
The DNA here is from genome assembly GCA_026391695.1 of Bacteroidota bacterium. Classification (NCBI taxonomy): domain Bacteria; kingdom Pseudomonadati; phylum Bacteroidota; species Bacteroidota bacterium. The sequence goes on along the minus strand of JAPLDP010000032.1, from coordinate 2,096 downwards.
TATCACCATTTATTTTTTCATCCGGTATATTTCATAAGGTAACTGGCAAAAATCGATGCGCAGCTCCTGTAATGTCTGATCATCAATATATTTCGCCGGTGCAAAAACCAGGCGTTGTTTTCCTTTTGCAGAAGGAAGGGATCTTGCTATATCCAGTGTAAGGGCATTTTTCTTCAGCCATTCGATATCCGGTTTATAGAAGAGGTAGATTTCATAGTTACGGCTTTCGCCGATGTAGCCGTTATCTTCAACTACTTTACTCTCGTCAAATTCTTCTCCCGTCGCGGTGTAAAACAGATAGCGGGCAAATTCGGTATAGGAGGGCATATTTTCGCCTTTGAGTAAGCTATCGATTTCAATGGGATCTCCCAATTCAAAGAAGCTGAAGGTACCTCCCAATCCATTTCGCAGGTTTTCATTTTTAGCCGTGGGCACACCTTTAATCACTCGCCGCACGCGCTCGGCTGTAATGGTGTTAGCATAATCTTCACACTCTACGAGAATAAACTTCCGGTTGCCACCATCTTCTTTGTTCTGGTCTAAAACCGCATGAGCGGTTGTGCCGGAACCGGCAAAGGAGTCAAGAATTATTGAATTTTTTGCTGATGCACTTATTAATATGTGTTTTATAAGTTCAATTGGTTTTGGATTTTCAAATTTCTTTTGTCCGTCAAAAATTTGCTGAAGTAATTGTGAACCTTTAGTAGTCGTACCATAGTTAGTGAACTTTTCTACCATTTCAATATCAATCTCATTTTCAAGATAGCTTTCCATTGAACCATCACCCCACCAAGAGGTTTCAATTTCTCCATATTCCTTTTTTTCATCCCAAAAAACTTTAAGCTGTGGTCCGCTTTTACCCTGTTTACCAAACAGTATTCGATTATCATTTAAAAAATCAATATAATTCTTTTCTTCTGTCCTCCAATGTCTCCCAAGAGGAGGATTAAATACTTCTCCAGTATTGGGGTTTATTATATCATATTCTAAGTTTTTCCTAACTCCAGGAGCATCAAAGGGATCTGCTTTCCAAGGACCTCTGGGATCGTTGTCAGGATTTAAAAACTTAGACTTTTGTAGCATTAAAGGATAAAAAACGAATCCAGGTAATGAATACCATTGAGCTTCATTGCTTTTCTTAAGTCTTCTTTCTTCTATTCTTCTATTTTTTGCGTAGACTAATATATGATTATGTGATAAACTTATATCTGTATCATTTTGTACTGATTTTCTTGCTTGCCAGACAATGTTGATAACAAAATTATTTTCATCAAAGATCTCATCCATCAACATTTTACATCGATGAATCTCAGTATCATCAAGGGTTATAAAAATTGCACCATCTGCTGATAACAATTCTCTTAGAAGTTTTAATTTCGGCATCATCATGCACAGCCATTTATCATGGCGGGTCAGGTCGTCTTTATCCACAACTTTGCCAAGCCATTCCTGCATCATGGGGCTGTTCACGTTGTCGTTGTAAACCCAGTTTTCGTTACCGGTATTATAAGGTGGGTCAATACATACACATTTAACTCTTCCTCCATAGGTTGGTAAAAGCGCTTTAAGTGCAAGAAGGTTATCGCCATGGATGATGAGATTATCACTTAGCGAAACATTTTCAGTCAAACTTAAGTCCTTCCGGGGCACCAATTGATGGTATTTCACTGCCAGGTGGTGGTTCTGAATGAAGGTTTTGCCTTTGAAATGGAGGGTGGGCATAATAGTACGGTTAAAGCTGATTACATAAGCAAAAATCAAACTCTAAAAATAAGACTAATTTTAGGATTTTTGGTTCCTTTTTTTAATTCATAGTTCGAATAAAAGAGGTAATTTATTTTTTGTTGATAAAATTCTGCGGTTCTGCTGAATTTATGTCGTATATTTGTCACAAAGATATGAAATCTTATTTTGTATTTACTCAAAGGAAGAATTTTGTAACTAATTAATAATAGTTATGGGTACTTCTAAATACTAAAATGTTAATAACTATTTGAATATCAATATTTTGATATATTAATAATGCGTATTTTTGTATAAAACATAGAAAAATGCGTAAAAATAAATCCTACGGACTATTTGATGAGCAATTTCGC